>CAYOUD010000001.1:0-11737 GCA_964407055.1 uncultured Bacteroidales bacterium
CGCTTCACTCCACAAAGAGAGCTAAGGGTTGCGATATTAAGAATACATTAGTACTCCTGAAAGTTGCATTTACTAATTGAATTTTCGAAACGATTCTTTTTTGTTTTCCCCGTTTTTTATGTATTTTCAATCGAAATTTTTACTTTCACTTCGCATCGCATATGAAACAGTTTGAGCGCTTGATATCAGTAGTTTCCATTGTTTTTGGATGGCTTTTAGTCGCTCCGGTTTCATTGCTTGTTCCTAGAAAAAAAGGCCTTTATATACTTATTGGCAGAGATGCAGCCTATTACAGTGATAATACAAAATATTTCAATAATTTTCTCCTTAATCAATCATATCAAAAGGCGTATTTTTTGTTTGATACCAAAA
Source organism: uncultured Bacteroidales bacterium (assembly GCA_964407055.1). Lineage (GTDB taxonomy): Bacteria > Bacteroidota > Bacteroidia > Bacteroidales > ML635J-15 > JAQIBY01. The sequence continues at coordinate 373 of CAYOUD010000001.1, forward strand.
ACGCGACAACTCAAGCCGTTCCGAATGCAGTGTTTTATCCTTCGTGGCGAGCTGTGCTTTTATTAATGCGTGCTGATTACCTTATTGTGGACACCTCAACTTGGTTTTATAATTTTAAAAGTTTTTTTACTATAAAAGCTGCTAAAATTCAATTGTGGCACGGCGTGAGTTCAAAGAAAATCGAGTTGGATACCGACCAATTTACAAAATCAAAATGGCGCTTTTTTCGTAAATTGTACGGCATACTTCGGGGGCAAATTGTGCGCTATCAATTGATTGCTTCGACATCTGATTATTACTCCGAGTATTTGTACAAAAAGGCATTTCACCATAAATCTATTTTGCCAATTGGGCAATCGCGAAATGATATTTTCTTCCGTGAGTTAAACGAATCTGATTATATTAATACAGATAAGGATTTGTTAGACAGAATCATAAAGCAAGCCAAAGCGGATGGGTCAAAGATTGTTTTGTACACACCCACCTACAGAAGTCATTTAAGCATGGATTTTATTGATTTTGAGCGCATGAATCAATTTTGTCAAGACAATAAACTTCTGTTGGTTCTGAAATATCACATTTTAAGCTCAGTATCAGATACGGAGAGTCTATCCAATGTATTTATTTACGACAAACACAAAGATGTTTATCCTTTAATGAAGCTTTGTGATGTAATGATTACTGACTACTCATCCATTTATATTGATTATTTACTAACAAAGCGGCCTGTTATTTTCTTTATTCCTGATTTTGAGGAGTATCAAACCCACGAGGTTGGTTTACGTGCTGATTTTTATGAAACAGCACCGGGAGAGAAGTGCAAAAATCAAAATGAATTGGAAATTGCATTAACAAAAGGAGTAAAAGCTAAGGACGGATATGAGGATGCTCGTGAGCGGATATTGAATTTGTCATATACCTATCAGGATGGAAGTGCGTCCGAGCGATTACTTGCGATCCTTAGGCAATAATATGCTTTAATCTGGATTTCCTGATACAGTTTTACTTCATTCATTAGATTTTTTCTAAATTTGTCCGACAACAATCAAACATTGAATGAAAACGGTAATTACATACGGAACTTTTGATTTAATCCATAAAGGGCACATAAACATTTTGAAACGGGCGAAAGCATTAGGCGATAAGCTCATTGTTGGGGTAACCGGCGAGCAATATGATATTGATCGCGGAAAGCTGAATGTTGAAGAGAGTCTGGAAATGCGGATCGAAAATGTGAAGTTAACCGGTTTGGCTGACCAAATAATTGTTGAAAATTATCAGGGACAGAAGATTTCCGATGTGCAAAAACATGAAGTCGATACCTTTGTTATTGGTTCCGACTGGCTTGGTCGTTTTGATTATTTAAAAGAATACTGCGAAGTCGTTTATCTTGATCGCACAAAAGATATTTCCAGTACCGAATTGCGGAATGCTAAACATAAAACCATCAGCCTTGGTGTTGCTGGTACTGGTCGAATTGCTCAGCGTTTTATTAAGGAATCAAAGTTCGTAAGTGGTTGTCAGGTTGTTGGTGTTTGTTCCCAGAAGGCTGAAAATGCCAAACGCTTTGCTGAACAGCATGAGCTCCATTTGCATACCGACAATTACAATACACTGTTGGATCGTGTGGGTGCTGTATATATTGCAACACCACACCAATTGCATTTTAAAATGGCAAAAAAAGCATTGGAGAAAGGCATTCATGTATTGTGTGAGAAGCCAATTACCTTGTCTGTAAGTGAACTGGAAACGCTTTTTCGCTTGGCAAAATCCAATGATGCCGTAATTATTGAAGCGGTAAAAACTTCCTACGCACCCGGCTTTATTCGCTTGGTTGAAATTGCAAAGTCCGGAATTATCGGAAATATTAAATCTGTCGAGGCATGTTTTACCAAGCTGGCAGACCCGAATACACGGGAACTGCGAAATGACGGATTTGGTGGTAGTGTTAACGAATTGGCAACTTATCCCTTAACGGCCATTATTCAATTGCTTGGGAAACCCATTGCACAACGAAATGAAGCATATTTTAAAGATTCCATTGACATGTTTTCCAGAATTCATCTGCAATATGAACATGCAGTTGCAACGGCGAAAGTTGGGCTTGGTGTAAAATCAGAAGGCATGCTGACCATTTCGGGAACCAAAGGCTATGTTTATGTTCCGGCGCCTTGGTGGAAAACACAAGAATTTGAAGTGCGCTTTGAAAATCCGGCAAATAATAGCAAGTATTTCCACAAATTTTATGGCGATGGGTTACGATATGAGCTGGCAGAATTTATCAATTTGATACAAAATGGACAAAAAGAAAGCTGGAAACACAGTCAGGAAACTACGCTTACTGTTACAGAAATTATTGAACAGTTTCATAAAGAAAAGGCAAAAAATACACTGCTTCGATTTTAGCATATCAAAGTCATTTGATGCAATAAATAACAATCCAAATATTAACTTAAAATTCTGGGCTTTTTAGTTTATGATTGAAGTTTTCATTGTATAGCAAGAACCTACAAGTCAATTTGTTTGAGTGCATTAATTAATTTGTTGTTTTCTTCTTTTGTTTTAATGCTAATTCGGATGTATTGGTTGTTGTTAAAGCCTTTTTTTGTGGACAAATCTTTAATCAGTATATCATAGTCACTCAAGAGTATTTCTGTAAGGCGTTGAGCGGAACCATAAACTTCGCATAAAAAATAATTTGATTCAGTGTTTATGGGACGAATTGTTTTAATCGCTTTAAGTTCATTTAAGAATTCAATTCTTACGGATTTGAATTTCTCAATTGCATACCAATAATCATTTTTGTATTTTTCAAAAATTTGCAAATAAAATTCAGCAAATGAATTGATATTCCAGATGGCAATATCTTTTTTCATAAAACTGATTATTTCAGTGTTTGAGGATGCTGCCAGTCCTAACCTTAAACCGGGAACTCCAAATGATTTTGAAATGCTTTTTATGACAATTAAATTTGGATTTTCACTGAGAATATCCGTTTCTAAAAATGATTCCGGAGCTTCAGTATCCGCAAAATCAATAAATGATTCATCAATAATAATATTAATGTTATTTTCCTTTGTCCAGTTTATCAGGCTTATAAGATATTCTTTTTTAATATAGTTTCCTGATGGGTTATCCGGATTGACTAAAACTAAATTTGATATTTTATTTTCGGGTTTTCCAAAATGCGTTATTAAATCGTCAACCGTGTAGGTTAAATTTTTGTTTTTCGGATTAAAGTGGATAATTTGTTCTTTGGGAATTCGGTTAGGATACTCTTCAAATGTTGGAATAATAATTCCAAATTTTCCTGACAATTTTGATGTGATTGATTTAATAATTTCAGCAGCACCATTACCAATACAAACATGTTCCTTCTTTAAGCCATAATACTTACTTATCAGTAAGCTGTTGACGTCCATTCCTGAAGGATATTCTGTTAACAGTTGTTCAAAGTTTACTTTTATCTCATCAACAAGCTTTTTTGGTGGGAAATAAGGGTTTACTAAGTAACAGAAATCTATTAAATGTGGATATCTCCAATAACCACCATATCGTTTTTGCATTCGTTGAAGCTTGTCAGATTTAGAATTGCTAAAAATAGATTCTGCGATATCCAAATCCTGAATATCATCGATTTCGTACCATTTTTCCTTATTAAGTGGCAATGCTTTTATTTCGGGCTTATCTAAGGGTGTAATTACTTTCAGTACTTGTTCGTAATATTCATTATTGCCGAGTGCTTTGCTATATGCCTCAAGAAAAGGGACATAATGTGAATTTGAAAACGCTTTACTGAATTTGTAAATATTAACGGTTTTGTAGTATTCCGAGATGTGATTAAAATTAAAATTGGTTTTATCCAGAAAGTTTTTGATATTATTCTCGTTGTCAATTGTAACAACCGTTCCGTCCATCCAACTTTCATATTTAGAAACTAATGTCAGATTTGGGTATGGATCGTTAATTATTTTTTTCAGAACAGCATCTTCAAAAATTAAATCAGATTCAAAGAGCAATGTGTTATCATTCAATAAATACTCTTTCGCTAGGTATAATGAATAAATATTGTTTGTTTTATCGTAAACTTCGTTCGTAATAAATGTAATGGGAGTGTTAATCTTAAGACTTGAAATGAATTCAATAAGTTCCTCACCATGATAACCAACAACAATAACAACCTTTGATAAATTAAATTTGTCTATTTGCAGAAGCATTCGTTCAATTAAGGTTGTTCCATTAACTTCGACCATACATTTAGTACGTTCTTTTGTTAATTCCTTCAATCTTTTTCCCATTCCGGCGGCTAGAATAATTGCTTGCATTTTTATTTAATTTTCAGGTTTTTATTAAATTTATAATATGTTTTTCGGCTGAAATTTATTCCAACCAATCTTGCAAATCTCTTCCAATAATTTTTTCGGTTTCTAAGATATCATCTTTAAAGTAATTTATCAGATATTTTCGTGTTTGAGCATTCATTTGAGGTTTCTTAAGGTTAATATTGGTAAGCTTTAACAGCAAACGATTTCTTGCTTTTTGAGTCAAACCCATTTGTAAAATTCTACGCACAAAGGATTTTTTGAACATCAACTCATTAAATTTTTTAAAACGATAAACCCCAGTAGCACGATGTTTTTCAGACGCATTGATTTTTAGGTTTGTGTCAAGCTCAAGAAATTCTAAAATGTCATGCACAACTGAAGTAATGTCATTCTTGATGTCATCAAATAGAATGACCTTCACTTTTTCAGGACCAAAAACATCTAAAAAGTGTTTTACTTTTTTTGAGTATAATCCAACATCTTTATATCTCCAAATGAAGCTGTAATTGTCTTTTATTCTATTTTCTTCTTCTTCAAGTGCATCTTCGAATGAGAGAGTTTCTCTGTCTTTGCTTATCTGATGATAATACGCAGAAAACGCTCTGTCCACAGGATTTCTGAGACTGATGACAATTTTTGCATCGGGATTCATTGCTTTGATATCTTCTGCTACTTTATAGAAATACAAATAATCAGTGGATGCTTCTCCAATAATTTTTTCATCTGTCGCATCTTTAAATAATTTCAAATAATCATCTAAAGTGGGCAAACTCATTCGTTTTACGTCATTGATTTCATCCGCTTTACCATGATGAGGTATTTGTGCATATTTTGTTGAGAAGTAATACGGCTCTTTATGTTCACAGAAAAACACATCTTTATGTGACATCAAGTGATAGTACAGAGATGTTGTACCACACTTTGCGGCTCCGACAATAAAAAGATTTGGTTGTTTTTGTGTCATAGTTTTGCTTATTAGTAAATTTCAATTGTTTTTGCATGTGCGGGTCTTTGATCTTTGGGCGGAATCTCCATATAGTCACCAAAGCAACGCGCTAAATAAGCTTGCGTATCACATGGTCCGGAAACGATTTTTCTCTCAAATTCTATTGGTTTAACCGGAAGGATTTCGTGTTTGCGGAACTCCCAGTTATAAGGAATACCAAAACCGTAAATTAACTTGTCTTTGGGAAACAAAAAAGCCAAGTGTCTTAAGATAAAGACAAAAAAACGTGAAGCTATCCAAACAAAGTGAGAAAATAGCCACATGAGCTTGTTGTTTCCTCTTTTGTTATGCTTTCGAATGATTCGGAATGAAATGAAGTAAAAGAAATCCACAAAGCGCTTTAATCCTAAGTTCCCGCGATCGATGTAAAAGATATCCAAAAAAAGGCCCTGGTACTTAAAATGCTTGCGAAATGGAGCAGAATCCCCTCCATAATCTGCCAGAGAGTGTTTGTCAACAACTCTGGAGTACAACATGTGAAAATGTTTTTCGTTTTTGTGATTCTGCAATGCAAGATTTTCCGGCAGTTCTTGACCAAGGATTTTAACTAGTTTTAAATAGTCTTTTCTTAATAAAGCAATATCAATATCATCATCCCAAGGGATAAAACCGCCATGACGAATAGCTCCTAGCGTTGTTCCTCCATCAATCCAATACGGAATATTATGTTTTTTACAAATTTTATCAATTTCTATTAGCATCTCAAGTAAACGGAGTTGAGCCTTTCTCAATGCCGTATCATTTCCGTTATATTTTGAAAAATCCTCATCCATTTACCGATAATGCTTTAATATCATTCCTATATGTTGATATGTTGTTCTTTTGATTTTACTTCTCGTGTATTGACAAAATTAGTGTTTTTCCTTGAGTTATTCCTTTCAAATAAACTTTATTTCCGGAAAAATTACCGTCTGATTTTATTTAATATCATATCAATAAAGGCAGAAATGTCTTCTGAAAGATTAAAGTATCGTAAACTCATTACAAATGCGATTGTAATAATTAAACAGCGCAACAAAATATCCGGTATCAATGGTAATTCAGGAATAAGCACTGTTATCGAATAAATTGCAAGGGCAAGGGCAAGGCTAAACAAATGCTTACGTTGAAAGGGCTGTATTTTAAACTTATACCAAACATACGCCCATTTGAAAATCGTATCAACTGAATAGGTTAATAATGTAGCCAATGCGGCACCAATTAAACCAAACATTGGAATAAAAATCAGGTTGGACAAGATTAAAATCACAAGTAAACCCAACATGCTAAACGCATGAACCCGATAAGCATTTGAGTATAGAATAATTTGATTACTTAAACCGGAAACCATACTCATGAGGAAAGCCATTCCGATGATAAAAATCACCCACTTTCCGGCAGCATATTCCTCCGGCAAAATTCTTAATATATTACCGATGTTGGCCCACAGAAAAACGAAAATAATGATACCGCTCAGAAACATGTTTAAGTTCGTTTTCTGATAAACCAATTTCACCTTATTTAAATCATTATTTCTTAAACCCTCACTAAGAAATGTTGCGGAAATACGCCGCATAGCCTTTCCGGGGATAAGAATCATCATCCCGAAATAAAATGAGATGGCGTAAATTCCCGTTGAGCTTAAATCCAGAAAATGGTTTACAAAATATTTATCCATATTCATGATCGCAATGTTGGTAAATCCGGAAATCATCCCGAAAAAAGCAACACTTGCTACTAAGCGCCAAATACCGGGTGGAAGCCCTTCGAAACTGCCTTTCAGCTTGAATTCTCCAATGTAAAACAAATATGAAATCATCAGTATCGAAGGGGAAAGAAACGCAATCATGTAATAATTAAGGAACATTTTAAAATCAATCCAGCCAAAATAATACATCATTAATCCGGCTAATATCAAGATTCGCATGAAAAACTCCTTGAAAAACATCGCAGTGCTGGCCTTGTAAATCGAGCGAAAATATCCGTCAAGTACCAGATAGGTTAAGGATGCAATTATTAGAGGAATCAGATAGCCTACATTTTCAGCAAGTAATGGCGAGCTCTCCTGGTTATTGTTTATAATTTGTGTTTTAAAAATAAAATACGCAGTCATGGAGATTGCTAAACCTGCTAATGCAAACATTAACAAAAGCCGCATAAAACCATGATGTGTTTTGTCTTTGGTTCTGAAATATGGAAATAATCGAATGTTTACATAATTTACGCCCAGCGTGGAAAATTGAGCGATTAAAGAACTCATTGCCAACAAAATATTAATTAATCCAACCTGATTTGTGTTAAATAATAAAGGCATTAACAGCCCAATGTTCAGGAAGGCAACAGCTGCTCCAAGATAATTATAAATGGAGCCTTTCAGGCTTTGTCTGGCAATAACACCCATAGCAAAATTAATAGGTCCATTTTGATAATTTCATGCCTTTGATGCACTCAACAAGCAGCTTTATACTTGCTTCAACATCATCTTCATGCACGCTTTCAACGACTTGATGAATATGCCGTGTCGGGATAGAAATTGCTCCTGCAATTGCACCACTTTTATTCATGCGTTGAATAAAGGCAGTATCTGTTCCTCCGGCAGGTAATATTTCTGTTTGGAACGTAATATTGTGCGTTTTTGCCGTGTTTTTCATGTGCTGAATCATGCGCTGATCCGCAATCGCTGATGAGTCCATGAGTTTAATTGCGCAACCTTTTCCCAAACTGGTAATTTTTTCGTGGTCTTGTGCTCCGGGAACATCATAAGCAATTGTGGTGTCAAGTCCAATTCCAAAGTCAGGTTCAATTTCTAAAGCAGCAACTTGTGCTCCTCGGATTCCAACCTCTTCCTGAACGGTAAAAACAGCATACAGGTCGTATGGAATTTCAACATCTTTCAAAGCTTTTAGCGTTTCAATCAAAACATATACAGAAACCCTGTTGTCAAGCGACTTTCCATTAATACAGTGTCCCATTCGGATGCATTCTCTTTCGCGAGTAATTGCATTGCCGGGTTCCACTATTTCCAGTACTTCGGCTTGACTCAAGCCTGTGTCAATAAAGTAATCTTTAATTTCTGCATTTTTTTTGCGCTCTTCAGCATCCATAACATGAATGGGTTTTGAGCCCATCACACCGATAATGTCTTTTTTACCGTGAATTACAACACGCTGAGCAGTAAGTGTTTTGGGGTCGAAACCGCCAAGCGGAATAAAGCGAATAAAACCTTCTTTGTCAATATGATTGACAAGAAAACCAATTTCATCCATGTGGGCAGCTACCATCAGTTTTTTACGCTCTACACCGCGTTTTATTACTGTTAGATTTCCCATGTTATCAATGGAAACGTTGTCAGCAAGCCCATCAATTTCCTTTTGTATCATGGCTCGAATTTTTGTTTCAAATCCGCTCACACCGGGAGCTTCACTTATTGCTTTTAATAATTTAAAATCCATTTTATATCATTAATTTTTGTGTAAGTGCTTTGTTAGGTGACTCAATGAGGCCTGCAAAAACAATGTCTTCAGATGTTTTTATTTTGCTCAATATTTGTTGATGCTCGGCATCTGTTTTGGAAATACATTGCAGAAAATAATCGATGTTTGGATTTTCTTTACTTAAGTATCCTCCGGTTGATTTATTTTCAATTAATCTGTAAACGAATTCATCATGTAAGTTGGTATGCCCATAGCAAGTGAATTCCTGAATGACTTCCAATTTTTCGTTGAAAATTTTCAAATTAGCAGAACGTGTTAAACTGGTGTTTAGGATACGATTGATTAACCAACTGATACGTGCCATCCCTTCACTGCTGGATATTGCAATCAATGAAAAATTTGAGACAGGTTGATATTTTAATCGCGAGAATTTCACCAAATGTATTTTTGATAAAAGTACGATTAAGAATCGATTTTTTCAAGTGCAATTTTTGATGCTTCTTGTTCGGCTTCTTTCTTTGTCCATGCTTTTCCTTCTGCGACAAAAGTATCGTTGATTTTCACAACAGACAAGAAATGAGAACTATGCTCGCAATCTTCAATATGCTCATGAGTTTCAAACACCAGCTTCCATTTTTTATCCTGCACGAGATGATACAACTTTGATTTATGGTCGTATTGTGTTTTTTGTATTGCCGAAAAATCAATGCGATTAAGATAGTTTTTAACGATAAAATATCTTGTCGCCCGATATGATCTATCGAGATAAATGGCTCCGACAAGTGCTTCAAGCGCATTTCCCAGAATGCGGTCGGTACTCATATTGCTTCTTATATCGAGGACAAGAAAATTTTGTAGTCCCATTGAAACAGCAATTTGATTCATTGTTTTGCGTTGAACAATTTGTGCTCTAATCCGAGTGAGGAAACCTTCATCTTTTTCAGGAAAGTGTTCGTACAAATAGTCTGAAACAATGGCATCCAGAATTGCATCTCCAAGAAATTCCAAACGTTCATTGTTTATGGTTGCATTTCCTTCTTGAAGGCTCACTGAGCGATGTCTGAATGCAGTTTTATAGTAAGATAAATGCAATGGATAAAATCCGAGCAATTTTCTTAATTGTCGGATAAAGTGTTTTTGTTTGGTAAGGAGTAGGAACAGCGTGTAATATGCTCTGGGTTTTCTCACAAAGCTATTATCCTTCAAACGCTTTAAATAACACTGAAGTGTTGTGTCCTCCGAACCCAAAGGTGTTGCTCATTGCATAATTAACTTTGCGTTCCTGTGCTTTGTGCAAGCTTAGGTTAAAACGCTTGTCAATATTTTCGTCCCATTCCTGATGATTAATCGTTGGTGGTATGAGATTGTTTTTAATTGCAAGGATTGCAGCTATGGATTCGAGTGCTCCGGCAGCACCAAGTAGGTGTCCAGTCATGGATTTTGTTGAGCTGACATTCATTTCAAATGCATGCTCACCAAAAACCCGTTGGATACCAATTAATTCGGCAACATCGCCAATTGGTGTGGCAGTTCCGTGCACATTGATATAATCAACTTGGTGACCATCAATGCCGGCGTCTTTTAATACTCTTTCCATGACTAATCTTGCTCCGCCTCCATTAGGGTCTGGTGCAGTGACATGGTGAGCATCAGCAGACATTCCGCCACCAATTAATTCTGCGAGGATTGTTGCTCCGCGTTTTTTGGCATGCTCATATTCTTCCAGAATGAGTGCACCGGCACCTTCGCCCATCACGAACCCATCTCGAGTTGCGCAGAATGGTCTGGATGCAGTTTTGTATTCATCATTATTTCTGGAAATTGCCTGCATGGAAGAAAAACCACCAAGCCCGGCTTCATTAATTGCCGCTTCAGATCCTCCGGAGACAAAAGCATTTGCTTTTCCCAGACGAATGTAGTTGAAGGCATCAATTAATGCATTGGATGAGGACGCGCATGCAGAAACTGTTGCGAAATTGGGACCGCGAAGTCCGTATTTCATGCTGATTTGTCCGGCAGCAATGTCTGAAATCATTTTCGGAATGAAGAATGGGCTAAACCGTGGTTTAAATCCACCTTCAACATATGATTTCATTTCTGAAATTAAGGTGTCCAGGCCTCCGATACCGGAAGCCCAGATCACACCGATTTCATCTTTGTCAACACTGTCGTTACTGAGTAAGCCTGAGTTTTCAATTGCTTCTGCAACAGAAACCATAGCATACTGTGTAAACCGATCCATCTTACGAAGCTCTTTACGGTCGAAATGTTCTTTTGGATCAAAATCTTTTAATTCGCAGGCAAAACGTGTTTTAAATTCACTGGCATCAAATCCTTTAATCCAGTCAATTCCGCTTTTACCCTTTGAAAGATTTTCCCAAAAATCAGATATGTTATTCCCTAAGGGATTAACCGTTCCAATACCTGTTACTACTACTCGTTTGAGTTCCATAAGATTTCAAATTCGTGATACCTAATTCTTATTTTGCGTTGCCTTCAACATAAGAAATCGCGTCACCTACAGTGGCAATTTTTTCAGCTTCTTCATCAGGAATAGAAATATCAAAATCTTTTTCGAATTCCATGATGAGTTCTACAGTGTCAAGTGAGTCAGCTCCGAG
>CAYOUD010000001.1:11837-58724 GCA_964407055.1 uncultured Bacteroidales bacterium
CGCCAGGCTTTGTTTTTATAAATTTCCCCAGCGGAATCAATGCCAATGCGTTTTCCGGTTTTAATTTCGGGGGAAAAGCCATCATCAAGAATTTGAAATTGTTCTGATTCACAGATGTTCAGGTAATTGAAATTTTTGTTTATTCCCATGCGCTTTGTGAGTTTCCCGGGTCCATTGTATTTTTCAACTCCTCGAATGAGTGCTGCCTGAGGATTGTTTTTTTCTGCGGTTACGATATTAAGCATCCAATGCATTCCGTAAATAAGATAAACGTACAGAATGCCCCCCAATTCATACATTGGAGCTGTTCGTGATGTTTTTCCCTTTCGGGCGTGACATGCCAAGTCTTTCTCTCCGCGATAGGCTTCTGTTTCAGTTATGCGAAAACTTTCGACGCCTTTTTCAGTTTTAATTTGAATGATTTTTCCAATCAGTTTAGGAGCGACAATTAAGACATCATTGGTAAAAAAATCTGAGCTTAATTGTTGCATGATTAATAACGGATTTTATTTTCAAAGTCATCCCATGTTTTGAAGACAATATCAGCCTCCTCTTTCATGATTTGGCGGGTTGGAATTTTTCGCTCACGAATATTTTTTGTCAGCTCTTCATAAATAAATTCGTCATTAAATCCTGCTGCCGCTGCATCTTGGCGGGTACTTGCAAAATAAAGTTTGTCGAGTTGCGCCCAGTAAATAGCTCCCAAACACATGGGACAAGGCTCACAGGAAGCGTAAATCTCACATCCACTTAAATCAAAACTTTGAAGGTTATCACAGGCTTGCCGGATTGCGTTCACTTCAGCATGCGCAGTTGGGTCATTATCACGAGTGACTGAATTTGACGTTTCAGCAATGATTTCTCCGTCTTTAACAATTACGGCACCGAAGGGCCCGTTTCCTGTTTTAATATTTTCTTTTGCCAATTCGATGGCTTTCCTCATAAATTTTTCCTGAAACATAAGCTTATGATTTGTTCCCCATAAAAATAGTGAATAAAACGTTGCAATAAAAGCAGAACCCGTTAATGTTTCAAAACTGTCTTCTGAGAGCATGCTCAGGCTTGCAATGACAAAGAAGATTAGGAAAAAGTAATTTTTAAATCCTTGTTTTCGTATTGCAGGCATAAACCAGGCCAACAGGAATATAATAAAACCTATCAATCCGAAAGATATCATGAATGTCAGGTATTGATTGTGTGAACGATGTCTGAATTCGGGCAACAGGGGCGATTTATCAAGTCGATACTGGTGTTTAAAATAATCGTCAACATCGCCGGTACCAATTCCTAAAACCGGATTATCCTTAAAAATATGCCAACCGGTTTTCAGATGTTCAATGCGTTGGGTCAGACTTTGTCCCGATGGATTTCCACCATGCATATAATTATGTAATTGCCAAATTGTATAATATAATCGAGCAGCATTTCCTTCTCCCGATTGGAAGCGCACATTGCATATTCCGGATTCAATGGCTTCTATGTCTTTTTCACTGAGTTTATTGACAGCTTCTGCATCTTTAAATTCGCCCATGCTAGTTAAATAGCGAATTAGCGTGTGTTGTATATTATGTCCTTTTTTGTCAAGACTGTCGATTTTAATCGCTGAAATTGCATTCCAACTTTGTCTTAACTCACGATGATTGACATAGTAATACACTTTATTCCCATTTTCAATTTCAATGGAATTTAGTCGGTGTGTGTATGGGTTTCCTCTGGCTGTTTTAATTTCTAAATTTTCAGGATAGGGATTGTTTGTATGATAAAATGAATGAATGTACCACCCTAAAAATAAAAAGATTGAAAGCACTCCAATGCTGATAATGCCGTAGCTAATTCGCTTGAGTCTTTTTTGTTTGGTTTTTTGAATAAAAATGGGCGCAGTAATTAGCAATGTGATGAAAAATACGAGAATGCCGGTAAATGCTTGCAAGACTAGCAAGATGAAAATATTGAAAGCAAATGCAGTAATGTGTAAAATTTTAAACTGAATTTTTATATGTGTAATAATTACAAAATATGCACTGATAAACAATGACAGCACAATCATTAAACTCAATCTTATATGACTAATAAAGATGGAATAATCCCGTGGGTTTGAATCTCGTGTTTCCAAGAACTCCCATTTTGCCAGCAAAACGGAGATTCCTGCAGCAAATATTGTAAGCACAAAAAGATTCAGTAAAAAATTTCGTTTCCAACGACCAAATGCCGGCATGCTTGCCATGATAAGCGGGATTGCCAATAGTGGTAGTTTTTTTTGGATATCTGCAAAGGCATAGTCAAAATTGCTTGTATTGAATAGCCAAACGAAGTGAATAATGACAATTAAACTAAATGCCCACACTTCGGGATTCTTCTGAAAGCGGGATTTAATTGGTAGTGTAAAGAATGATAAAAACCAGACAAGCAACATAAGAAACATGGAAACACTGGTCATATAAAATGAGAACGGCAGACTTGCCAGCAGCAAACATACTGCAAAGAAATATGACAGTTTAAGCAGTTTATTAAACTTATGTTGTGATATCATATATTGTCAATTCCTATATTACAGGAGCGATTCAGATTTAATCTGTTTGTAACCAAATACGAGATTGCATCCCATGCGGAAATTCAAGTTTCTTGTGTTTTGAGGTTGAAATGCACCTAGAATATTATCGCTGACAATATAATACTGTAACATAGCTCCCCGTATCATGAGTCCAAATCCTATGTTGCTGTATGAATTATTCATAATAGAATAGGATAGATGTGCAGAAAGCCAATTTGTTAGGTTAGAATTTGCTGATACAGTGAGGCTTTGCAATACACTTTTTTGATAAAATTCAAGACGATATAATGCACCAAAATCAAGCATTTCATGAAAATGATATTGTCCGCCCAGATACATGTCTGTTGGTAACCAAGTCAGGTATCCACCATCTGTGACATCGGGGGAAAAAATCCGAAGGATAGAATCTGTAAAAGCATCCATGCTTTCATTAAATTCCTCATCATCAGCAAAAAAGTCCACCTCTATTCCACGGAATGTAAATGTACCGTCTGTTTTCATGCTTATTGGATTTTCATTCCAACTGATAAAACCTAAATCATTAACAGAAAAATAGGCTGAAAAATCATTGTTGATTTCATAGGTTGCTCCCAAGTCAAGCGCAAACCCCGGATTTTTAAAGTTCAAGGGATAGCTTAATGGATTGTAATCATCCATCACCTCATCATCAAAAACAAATTGTAGTGAATCTTGATCGTAATCAACAGGTATTGGCGTATTTGCATGTACTGTCATATCAGCAACAGCAGTAATTCCGTAATCATTCTGATTTGTAAAAAGGGTAAGCTCATTAATTTTAGTCTGAATATTAGCCATTCCAAACAAGATTTTTGCCTTTCCTCCAACGTAAAGTCCGTCCATCACTTCAGTGCTAAAACCACCGGCAATTTCCCGATAATGCGTTGCTCGTATGCCTAAATCAGTAAGTACAATTTTTTCGTTGTTTTCACGGAAATAATTATTTCCATACCATGCCATGCGGAACAAATCTTTCGGCAGGGTAAGTCCGTAATTGATTTTTTCTGTAATGTTAAAACTTAAGTATGCATCATTTTTGGTTTTAAATCCCAGATAAAACAAATCAATATGAGTTTGGAAACGGATATGATTCGCAGTTCGTAAATTCGCCAGAAAGAGTTCTGGGTCAATCACTAAGGAATCAGCATAAACACCTTCGCCTTCATGAATGAGATCGGAAAACTGAAATCCGTTATTTGCATAATTGAAATAACTCGGGGGTGGAACTTGTCCGACAATGGGCAGAATAATACCTCCGATGGTGAAATCATAGTCAGAGCCTATCGCCGGATTTAGATAATTGGTTTGGGAAACTTTATTCATAAAATAGAATGTGTTTCCCTGTTGTGCTTTAAGGCTTAATGACGCAAAGCCAATTAAAGCAATTACGAGTGTTGTTTTTATGATATTTTGCATGGCAGTGATTTTCATGGTTAGTTATTATTTAAGGTATCCAAGTTCACTTCAATATTTAAATCGGCTTCTATCGCAACATTAAAGCCAACCTCATAATCGGGGTAAATTTTGATGAATTCATCGCTTGCTGCATTTGTTGTTGAAGCAGACGCTTTATAAAGCAGATATTTGGTTTCCATCATTTGCTCAAGTCGTTCTCCTGTAATTTCTAAATCAATGGTTTTGTTAGTTTTACTAATAACTTGTCCGTTATTATCAATTACTGCACTTTCAATGATCCTGATATCATCCGCTTGTATCACAGAATCAATAATTATGTAATTCTCATTTAAAAAATAAGCCTGTGATTCAATAAAGATTGGGAGACCATTATCAATATTTATTCGTATCAATAGTCGTTCAATGATTCCGGGATCTTCAAATTCTTCTTCCATGTTAAAGTCTATCGTATCAGTTCCATGGAATCTGTCAATATATCCCCATAGTGGGAGTTCAACTTCTATATCTGCGCGGAATTTACTGTCATCCCAGACAAAATTATCATGTCCGGCACTTCCTCCAGGGTTGGTAAATGCATGTGCAATGAATTTTATCCATGCCGGGCGTTGTTGAATCACTTCACGGATGTTTGAATTGTTTTTATCGAGAATAAGGCTGTCATCAATGGAACTTCCAAAAACGGTCGGATAGTTCATATAATGGGGCGAAAGAGAGTCCATTGGTAATCCTGCACCATAATCAATAATGTTATAATACTGATTGAAATGTGATGAATATGCTTTGACAGAATCAAAGTAAAAATTTGTTGGAATTCCATAAGAATTATTGTAATAGACTTTAAATTTTGGGTCTTCAAACCAAAAATCCTCAAGATTCCAGCCATCACTTGGATCAAAAAGGTCTAATTCTATTTTTCCACTTTTGTAGATGAGTGTATTATGCCCAAAATATCCAAACATGGCTTCATGATCAGGTTCGATGAGGTCAATGTCGAGGTTTAATTGTCCGGTATTGTTTCCACCGGAGTGGACGAAACGAATTTGAATTTCCACCGGGATTTCATTGTATCCCAGTGCTGTTTGTGTTAAATCGACATGGTATCCGACCATACTGTTATTCGTGCTTCCATCTGTGCTTCCGTATGGCAAAAGATTTAACACATCTGAAAATGGCACTCCATCTTTAGTAATGGTAGGATATGTAATCGTCAGTTGAATACCATGTTGGTAAGTTGATGTTGCAACCATATCTAATGTTCCATAATCCAACCAAATCGAGTCGAGTTCTGCATCTGCATTAAATAAGTCGAAATTAAGATCTACACTGCGATTTAGTGTTATAACATCACCTGAGCTATTAAACCCAGTGAAATCAACACCTGCAGCCGGCGTTAAAGAGGTTACGTGTTGATTTCCAATGTTCATTAACGTTGATACTGTATCAGATTCTGCGTGTTCAAAATAGTATAGGGATAAGAAGCCGTCTTTGTTAACTTGAATTCTTCCAACCGAATCGTAAGCGTTTAGCCCGTCAATCATCGCTAAATTTCCATATGCGATTGGTGCTGCAAGGCTTGGTTCATAGTGAATTTCCCCGGATAACCGGTCAAAATCAAAGCTGTCTTTGACGCAAGAGTTTGTTCCCAGTATAAATAAAACCAGGATAAACGGGATGATTAGCAGTCTTAAGTTTTTCATAATAAGTAGATTATTTGACTTCATAATTATACAAAAAATTTCCTTTCCCTCCGACAAAAAGATTAAAATGTTGTGAACTTTCACTCATATAGCTTATGCTAAATGGGCTTGCACCAGTCAAAGGGAAACCTTTGTGCAATTCTCCATTAGAGTTAATCAGGTAGAGTTTTTCAGCCACCTTATCACTAATTCCAACTTTGTGATTTGTAGATGAGAACATATAATATGCCGGATCTTCAGTGATATTATTTTCAAATTGATAATTCATCATCGGTTTTTTAAAATGATCAAATACTTCCATGGTTTTTTGATCGAAAAATAAATAATCCGCATTTCCGTCTAAATCGAAATCACGGTATATAAAGTAGTGGTTTTCACTGTATGGGCGAAAAAACACGGTATCAACAGAGCCGTCAAGATAGGTGTGATAAACCATACCGCGAGTGTCCGTTGTTGTAATGCTTGCATTTTTCCCATCCTCATTCTGAATAAACCAAAACTGGTTTCGCTTAGATGCGGAAAATTGTTGTTTTGGTTGCACTCGGGATTCTCCGCGCCGGTTTAATATATAAATCCGGTACTTATCATGGAAAACAATGTAATCCTTCTTTCCATTGCGAATGTGCTGCGGTGGAACTGTTAGCGGGTGTTCGCTTCCTTCAAAGTCAAACCCACTGACAAGGTTTCCTTCACTATTATACATGTATAATTTTTTCGCCTCTGTGGGGACACAAATTCGGTAATCTCTGGAGTTATCATAATCAAAAAGCGCAAGCCCGCAGCTAGCCGGAGAACGTAAGCTTACAGGGAATCGGTCAATATGATTTCCAATACGATCAATTAAGTAAATTTTGGATTTTGTGTTAAAAAGATATTGCAGTTTATTGTTTTTGTATGCATCAACCTGATAAACTTCACTGATGATTGCTTCATCTAAGGGTATTTTCCAAAGTATAATTCCTTTTTTGTTGATTAGATAAATTGTGTGATTTACATCTTGAACAAAAATTTCCTTTTCGTTGGTATGATGATTTTTTACAATTACAGGCTTCATTCGAACTGCAGTGTCAAGTCGGCTTTCCCAGACGGTGTGTGGGGCTTCAAATTCAATTTCGCGATGTTGTAAAGCAATGTTGTGATAAATCATATCGTCGCTGACAACTTGTTGAATAACAAATTCATTAAAATGCGATAATATTTCATCTTGGGACATTAAATTATTAGCTGTTTTTGCTGTGAGATTACTTAGCAGCCAAGGAATTGCTTTTCGGACATTCAAGTAAAAAATACTTTGACTTTCGCGTGAGAGATTCTTTTTGAAATCCTGATAAATAGGCGACTTGTCAAGGGTTTTGTTTAGCAGTATGTCATTGATAAAGCGTGCTAGTGAAGCTTTATCGCGGCCGAAAACCACATAATTATCGATCATAGTACAGTAATTGGCATCCACTGCAGAAAAAAAGCTGCCATAGTATAATTCAGTCCAGTTTTCAATCGGAAACCTGAATAATGGGTATATATGGTTTGAGCCCAAATCGATAGTTCCGGTATAATCATTATATGCTTGCGAAGTGTGCTCAGTGTATGTTTTAATAAAATCAGAGATTAATTTTTCTGATTGGCTCTGCGATTTAGTAGAGAGAATAAGATATGCATTTTGATAAATGTCAAGCCTGTTGATATTGCTGATTGCTAAACAAACTTCATTGCTTGTAAGCCCATAAATCAGTTTTGTCATATCTGCATTTGTGGTATTATTGAATTTCTCAATTTCTTCACTAAAATATTCTGCGTGTTTTGTTTCCTCTAGAAAGCGGCGTCGCATTTTTTCTAATTGCTCAACATCACTATAGCTTTGTGCATAAAAAAGTACGGTACCTTCAGGCAGGATTTTTTCAAACTCAAATTTTTGTTTGTCCTGAGCTCTTAAGTGGCTGAGGTAAAGGATGCTTGAGTCCGGAGCCGAAGCAAATCCATTTAAGTTTATAATTTTGTTTTTTAAACTTAAATCGAGCGCAATCCAGGTTCCATATTTTTCAAATGCAGGATGTTTTTCTATTACATCAGCTTGAAAGAATGGCGTCATTAAATCGGACAATCTCGATAGATTGATATAGAAATTGGCAATTTCTTTTTCTCCGGCTGTTCTGTAGGTTTCTTGAAAAGCGATGTTATTTGTCAGGTTAATATCGATATCGGATTGTCTAATAACATCTTCTACCAAAAGCGAGTTTTTGCTGAACACAAAATTGCGTTTAGCAATTGTGTAGGTGTAGCGTTTTTGATTTTCAGTTTTGACATCAAAAAGATTATGATTATCGTATTCTCGTTTGGTTATTTCAGCATTTGAAAACAATGTCTCAAGCTGCCTTTGCAGACTTTCGTTTTTTAGATTTTCAGGCAGTGCAACTAAAAAAACAGCTCCCAGTTGGTTCTTTCCGAAATTATGAATTGAAATAATTATTGGATTATTCGTTAGCAGGCTTTGGATTTCTTTTTGTTCGTTTTTTAAACTGTCCAAAAGCTGAATTTGTTGATTAAGTGTTTGGATTTTTGGATAGTTGCATAAATCCACCCAATAATCAGGCTGCTTGTCAAGTGCTGTTACAAGTGCTTCAAAATTTCTGATTTCCACAACCATATTAGCATTGATAGGAACCAGACCTATGGTTTCTGTCATTTGCGTATCATTGTTCTTGCTAAATAAAGTAATAATTAATAAGCTTGCAATTGCCAATAATAGAATTACGATAAAAATCAATCGCCATTTTTTCATTACTCTGTCTTTTCTTATAACAAAACTGTTTCTAAATACTTTGTAATGGTTTTATTCAGACCATACAAGTCTGTAAACAAAATCTGCAATTAGTTAAAGGTTCTGGCTCTTGTCAAATCTGTGCGAGGATTAATGCAAATCACTGGAATTTTTAATTTATTCGCAATGATTTTTTGTTCATCTGCTCCAAACATATAATCAGTTAAACCAATATTTTTTGTTGTTATAATCACAATCAATCCTGCTGAGATATTTTCAGCGAACTGTACCGTTTCTTCCGGAAAATCTTTCATATTAGTTTCAATATCAATTTCATACTGAATGTTGTTTTCTATTAGAATGCGCTTTGCAAATGCGATATTGTTATTAATAACATGTTGAATGTCTTTAATTCCGGATACTTTTTTTAACATCCGCACTTTAAGTTCGTATTTTTTTGCAAAATAGACGACCCATTTCATTTTTTCGCGACCTTCCATATCAGCATCAAAGGGTAGAACGAGTTCTTTAAATTCATTTACCGGTTTACGCTGTACCGTTAAAAACGGTACTTGAGAGCCCACAATCACTTTTAATGCCTTGCTTCCGAAGATTTTTTGGCCACCAATTCTGCCATGTGTCCCCATAACAACCAGTTCTGCTTTTACAGAATTTGCGTATTCGTTAATTGAGGAAAATAATTTTCCGTGTCTTACAAGTGCTTCAACCGAAATGGATTTATTGGTAGTGCAATTATTAACTTCTTTTTCCAGTCGTTCCTGTAATTCGGTGTTTTCTTGTTTGTTGTTTGATATATGCAAACAATGAATCTTAGCTCCTGATACAGTGGCGTATCGCTCGGCATGAGCAAGTGCAAACTCTGAAACTTCTGTGAAATCCCAAGTTACTACGACAATTTTTTCTTTATTATCCATATTATTTATTATTTTGATCCTTATTTACTTTACGTTTACGAAAAATACGAAAAAATAATGATAAAACTAGTTAAAATATTTTTTCTGAGCATTTTTCTGATTAGCATTTTCTGCTCTAAATCAGCATTTGCACAATATAACCCCATTGGAGTGCCCAAAATTACAAATTTTGAATCAAAAGACTATGGTTATGAGAGCCAAAACTTTGATATTAGTCAGGGAAAAGATGGATTGATTTATTTTGGAAACACAAACGGCATCATTGAGTATGATAATCATTCATGGGATATTATTCGAATGTCAGGAACGCCATCCATTGATGTGGACTGTTATGAGAGGAATTTTGTGGGTGGATTTAATACCATTGGGTATTTGAAAAAAACCCGTTATGGAACAAAATTAATTTCTCTTTTAAATCAAGAAATTGAAAAACCCGGACAAATAAATAAAATTGTAGCATTATGTGGAGAATGTTTTTTTGCGACTGACACTTGTATTTATAAATATCAGAATGATGAGCTTTCAATCTTTTTGTCCGATAGAAAACCTGTAAAGATTTTTAAAGTTGCAGGAGAATTGTATGTCCATATCATGGAAAAAGGATTGTTACATTATAAGAATGGTAATCTAGAACAAATTGAAGGACTGTCTCAATTTAAAGATTATGGATTTCATGATATTACTTATTTTGATGGAAATCTGGTGTTTAAACCAAGGCGGAGTATCGGTTTGTTTGTGCAAACAGAGCAAGGTAGTAAGCGTTTTAAAACGCAAATTGATAAAATGTTACAGGATGCAAATGTTTCCCGTTTAGTGAATTATCGAAACGAATACCTTATTATTGGAACCGAAGTAAATGGGATTTTCATTATCGACAAGCAGGGAAAATTAGTTTTCCACTTTAATAAATCAAGCGGATTGGCGGATAATCATATTTCTAATATATTCATTGATAAAGAACGACAAATATGGGTCAGTACATTTAATGGGATAAGTTACATTGATTTCTCATCTCCTTTTACATACTTCACAAGTAATCAACGATTAAATGTGTCTATCCTATCAGTTACCCAACACAAAAATCGCCTGTATTTAAGTACAAATCAGGGTGTCTATTATAAAATGGAGCCTAAAAAGCGAAGTGTAAATTTTGATTATAACGATTTCCTCAGCCTTTTCGAAAAGGTAGAAAATCTAAATTTAAGAGTAAAAAAACTGGTAAGTCTTAATGATTTTCTTTATGCGTGTACAGATTATGGTTTATTCCTTATTCGGGATGGAGATGCAGAACTTTTGCTCGAAGGTGATTTTGAAGATTTAACAGAGTCGCAATTTTACTTGGATCAAATATATATATCGACAAGTAATGGTTTATTGCTTGCATCGCAAGTGGCTAATGAAGAGCTGGAGAAAATTGGTTATATTAAAAATCTTGATTACAGCATACGAACTATAGCTGAAGATCAGAATGGACGGGTTTGGTTAGGGTCAAATAACGACGGGCTTTTTCGGGTTGATTTTACAAAGCCTTCAGAATTAAATTCCGCATTTGTCCACATTCAGCGTGGATACGGATTACCTGTTAATTACGATTGGATTGATGTATATAAAACCAGAACCGGCATTTTGTTTTCTACCTATAATGGTGTTTACCGATATAATGAAAATTCACTTTTTGTAAAAGACAGCCTCCTAGGTTTGAACTTTTCCAGTGATAAAAGATGGGTTTATCCCATACATGAAGATGAAAAGGGTAATTTGTGGTTTTCCAGTGGGCTTAAAGATACCTATCGGAAACAAAGTGGGATTGCGGTTTTTAACCCTGAAAAAGGAAATTATAACCTCA
This sequence comes from uncultured Bacteroidales bacterium, assembly GCA_964407055.1. Taxonomy (GTDB): domain Bacteria; phylum Bacteroidota; class Bacteroidia; order Bacteroidales; family ML635J-15; genus JAQIBY01. Next base: position 23,056 of record CAYOUD010000001.1, read on the forward strand.
GGTTTAGTCCGTTTCAACTAATTTCTGATCGTACCATTGAAAGTATTTACAGAGATAAGACAGGAGTCACTTGGTTCGGTAGTATCAACGGGCTAATCCGTTATCAGGACAATCATATTCCTAGCGATACAAGTAGTGTTCCTTGTATCTTGCGACATGTTTCGATTGAAGGAGATACCGTATTATTTGATAAATCAGTTTTTACAAATCAAAGTAATCTACTGAACTCTCCTGTTGTTTTCACACACAGACAAAATAATATCCGCTTTGAGTTTTCTGCTCCGTTTTATCAATCAGGAGACAACCTTTCTTATCAAACAAAACTCGAAGGTTTTCAGGATGAATGGACAGAATGGGCTCCTGAATATTATAAAGAATACACAAATCTGAGAAGCAATAATTATGTTTTTAAAGTTCGCGCAAGAAGTCCATTTAGTCAGGTTTCTGAAACAACGAACTTTGAGTTTACAGTAAAAACACCATTATATCTTGCGTGGTGGGCATTTGTCTTTTATTTAGCATTTGGCTCCAGTTTGGTGTATATGTTGAATAAACGTCGTGAGTACCATCACACAAAAGAAAAATATGAACTTGAAAGTATTATCGCGTCCCGAACTGAAGAGTTGCTCAAACAAAAAGAACAAACTGAACGTCTCGTAAATAGAATATTACCTAAACGTACTGTGGAAGAAATTCGTACCAAAGGGAAAGCCAGCTCAAAAAGATACGAAATGGCCACAGTGCTATTTGCAGACATTCAGGGTTTTACAAAAATTGCAGAAGAAACACGACCGGAAATTCTGATTAAGCAGCTTGATATTATTTTTAAATCGTTTGATGAGGTTATTGAAAAATATGATATCGAAAAAATTAAAACAATTGGCGATGCTTACATGTGTGCCGGTGGAATTCCAACATCTAATAGTACAAATCCAATTGAAGTTGCGCTTGCTGCATTGGAAATGCAAACAGTCGTTTCTCAAATCAACAAAGAAGAATCAGTTGATTTTAAAGTGCGAATTGGTGTGCATACCGGTCCGCTTGTCGCTGGAGTGATTGGAACACAACGAATTGCTTACGATATTTGGGGAGACACCGTAAATATTGCAAGCCGCATGGAAACTCATGGGGAAGTTTCTCAGGTTAATATTTCAGCGACGACTTATTCCCATGTGAAAGACTTTCTCCATTGTATGTACCGAGGGAAAAATCCGGTAAAATACAAAGGCGATTTGGACATGTATTACATTAAGGGAATTCGTCCGGAGCTGTCTAAAGGACGCTCATTAATTGCTCCAAATGAAAATTTCATCATTAAGTTACAAATGGTTCGCTTACAGGATTTACAAAATGATATTCTCGACAAACTTGAAAAGAACCTGCCGAAAAATTTGTATTATCACAACTTGAAACATACGGTAAATGTATTTTATCAAACTGAAACCATTGCCAGATTAGAGGGTGTTAACGAAAGACAAATGTTGCATTTGAAAACCGCTGCACTTTTTCATGATATCGGATATCTTGTCAGTTATGATTATCACGAAGAAAAGGGGGTAGAAATTGCACAAAAAACCTTGCCCGGATATCATTATTCACAGGAGCAGATATCACAGATTTCCGAACTTATTCTGGCTACAAAAGCGCCACAAAAACCACAGAATTTATTGCAGGAAATCATTTGTGATGCCGATTTGGATTATCTCGGTCGTCCTGACTTTATCCCAACTTCACAAAATCTTTTCAGAGAATTGTTTGATCGCAATAAAATCGGAACCATTGAACAATGGAACCGAATGCAAATGAAATTCATGGAAAAACATCACTACTTCACAGCAAGTGCGAGAAAACTACGTGAACCGGAAAAACAAAAACGTCTGGCAGAATTGAAAAAAATGCTATAATGCCTCCATCTCATCTGCAGAAAAATCTTTGCGGTTTTGGTTGATAATTTCACGTGCTTTGATTAAGTGTTCACTGTTGACCATCAGCTTAACAGAGTCAATCTGACGGAAAACAGAGGAGCTATTTATCCAGGATTCAATTCCAACTTCTTTTAATAATCCTTGCAAAATATTTGCACGATACGTATAGCGAAAAATCGCTACGCAAACTAAATGTTTATCATCTTTATTCATAAAATATCATTTTTATACTTTTAACGCATTTGTTGGATTGTAAGTTACAAATAAATGTAATCATTTTAAAATTCGCACCATGATAAGCCATTAATTGGAGTTGATGATTTCTTAAACCAGACTTAATATCTTATCTTTGTACTTTATACACTGAAAAATGGAAACACGCGTTGATTTTCTGATAATCGGTTCTGGTATTGCAGGTTTAAGTTTCGCACTAAAAGTTGCAGAAAAATCTTCGGTTTTTGTTGTCACAAAATCAAAACTGGCTGATACAGCTACAGCCTATGCACAGGGTGGAATTGCTGCAGTAACCTACCAGCCCGATAGTTTTGAAAAACATGTTGCAGATACTTTAAATGCCGGTTCATATCTTAATCATAAAGAAACCGTTAAAATTGTTGTGGAAGAAGGACCCAGTCGGGTTAAAGAACTTATCCGATGGGGAGCATCTTTTGATAAAACAGGAAAAGGAACTTTCAATCTACACCGAGAAGGAGGCCATTCTGAAAACCGTGTGCTCCACCACAAAGACAATACAGGTGAGGAAATTCAGAAAACACTAATTAAGCAAGTAAAACAGCATCCGAATATTCAGGTTTTTGAAGACCATTTTGCCATTGACTTAATAACAGAACATCACATGGGGGAGCTGGTTAGACGTAATACTCCGAACATTGAGTGTTATGGCGCCTATGTATTTGATAAAAACAAAAAACAGATTTTCACTGTGCTTGCAAAGGCTACTTTATTAGCAACCGGAGGCTGTGGGAATGTGTATTTGAATACGACAAATCCGGAAGTGATTACCGGCGATGGAATTGCAATGACTTATCGGGCAAGAGGCATGGTTGAGAATATGGAATTCATGCAATTTCATCCTACAGCGCTTTATAACCCAAAATCAACCCAAACATTTTTAATTACAGAAGCGTTAAGAGGTTCAGGGGCTATTTTGCGCAACATCAAAGGCAATGCCTTTATGGATAAATATGATTCCCGTGGTTCATTAGCTCCAAGGGATATTGTTGCGCGTGCAATTGACAGCGAAATGAAAAATTCTGGTTCAGATCATGTGTTTCTCGATGCAACTGCCGTAGGTGCTGATATCTTAAACGCGGAGTTTCCCAACATTTATAAAAAATGTAAGGATATTGGAATTGACCCTGTCAAAGATTATATCCCGGTTGTACCGGCAGCACATTATCTCTGCGGCGGGATTACGGTAAACTATAATGCAGAAAGCTCTATCCACAGATTGTATGCGGTTGGAGAAGTTGCCCACACTGGGCTTCATGGCGCAAATCGTCTGGCATCTAATTCTTTATTAGAAGCCGTTGTGTTTTCTGATAGAGCAGCGAAGCATGCATTAAAAACGATAGATTCTGTTGATTGGCAAGATAATATCCCGGAATGGGACGATGAAGGAACTATTCCGAATGAAGAAATGATTTTAATTACCCAATCATGGAAAGAAACACAATCCATTATGAGTAATTATGTGGGAATTGTGCGTTCTAATCTACGCATGAAACGCGCATTAGATCGATTGGAGATATTGTATCGAGAAACTGAAGACTTGTATAAAAAGTCAAAAGTTACTGTAAAAATATGCGAACTTAGAAACCTGATAAACGTGGGATATTTAATTATTAAAATGGCACAGGAGCGTAAAGAATCTATTGGTTTGCATTGTAATATTGATTATCCTAAAAATAGTAATGCAACTAAATAAATAAATTTAACATCTCTGTATAGCACAAACTAAAAATGAAGTCTATGAAAATTAAATTACTTTGGATTGTACTTTTTATTGGCCTTTTTGGCGCAAATTCCTTCGCAAAGGAGGTTCCCAAATCTGTTGCGGAAAAAGTGGCTAAGCAATTTTATTATCAACGAGTAAATCAAATGAAATCTGTTGATTTACAGTCAATTGAACTCCGTCTAATAACCACAAAACAAAAAAATGCACAGCAAACTTATTATGCATTTAATGTGAATGATAATGATGGTTTTGTGTTGGTTTCTGGACAAAGTTCCGTAAAACCGGTGCTTGCCTATGCATTTAAAGGTTCATTCAATATGGATAACATGCATCCCGGTCAGGCTGAAATGTTGGAATGGTATGAAAACCAAATTGCTTATACAGGAGAAGTAAACCTTCCTGCTTCAGTTGAGATTGAAAAACAATGGAATGATTTGATACATTTTAACATTGGAGATGAAATTAAATCATATCGAAATGTAGAGCCAATGTTATTGGTAACATGGAATCAATCTGCACCTTATAATGCAATGTGTCCTGAAGATGCAGCTGCAGCTGGTGGGCGTGTTCCGGTTGGTTGTGTTGCAACTGCAATGTTGCAGGTGATGAAACATTATAACTATCCCGAAACAGGAACCGGTTCTACAACACACTATAGTTTTTCTAACGGTGGATATGGAAACATAACGGTTAATTTTGCAAATCAAACGTATAACTGGGAAGGAATGCCATTATCAGCAAGCGGTTACAATGAAGAACTTGCAAAGATAAATTTCCATGCAGGGGTTGCTGTTAAAATGTATTGGGGTCCCACAGGTTCTGGAACAAGTACCTCCAGAGTGCCTGATGCATTGGTAGATTATTTCCGTTATGATAATTCATGTCAGATAGTTAATAAAGATTATTATGGTGACACTGAATACAAAACTATTCTTAAGGATCAGCTGGATGATAATTTACCGATGGTTTATTCTGGATCTCCGGAATCAGGTGCAGGGCATGCATGGAATTGTGATGGTTATATAGATGATGAATTTCACATGAACTGGGGCTGGGGTGGTGCCGGCAACGGATATTACACGCTTGAGGACCTTGTTTCATCTGCAACGCCCGGTGGTGATGATTATAATTTCATTTACAGCCAAAATGCTGTCATTAACATTTATCCTGAAGCAAATTATCCTGAATATTGTTCAGGAAGTAAAACCGTTATTGCTCATCAAGGTGCCTTTGGTGATGGCAGTGCCAACGAAGATTATAACAATAATATGGATTGTGAATATTTAATTTCTCCCGAATGTGGTAATTTAATTCGTCTGGGATTTGAACGTTTTGACCTTGGTGATGGCGATGTCCTTACTTTATATGATGGAAGCACAACTGCCGGAACGCTTTTAGGCACATTTGATGCAGATAACCTTCCAGGAAGTACTACCATTAATGCGAATACAGGGAATTTATTAATGCGTTTTCAAACCGATGGTAGTTCTACCGGAAAAGGATGGTATATAAGTTTTGATACTGAGTATTGTGGTTCAAGCACAGCTTATACCGATCAGAGCGGTATGGTATCTGATGGTAGCGGAAGCTGTGATTATCAAAAATCTACCGTTTGTTTTTGGCATATTGAGCCGGAAGGTGCGGAGGCTGTGAGATTAGACTTCTCAGAATTTGATCTTGCCGATGGTATGGATTATGTGAATGTGTATGCAAATTCTACTTCTAACTTAGTGGAAACCTTTGATTCTGAGAACATTCCGGAATCTATTGTTGTGAATGCACCAAAAGCAATCATCTTGTTTTATGCAAATTCCGATGATAATGTTGCTGGAGGATGGGCTGCGAATTATGCGTCCACAGAGTCTGATATTGAGCGCATTGAATTATTGCACGGTGTAAACCTTTACCCCAACCCTGCCAGTCAAGACGTGAATTTAGCATTCAGTTTAAGTCAACCAGAAACCGTGCATATTAAAGTTTATGATATGTTAGGTAAAACGCTGGCTGAAACAAATTTTAATGCTCCTATCGGATATCAAAAAGTCAGAATTAATCAATTTGTGGACTTTCCTGAGGCAGGATTATATTTTGTTGATATTGAGGTAAAAGGACAAGTTGTAACACGGAAATTAAGTATTATAAAATAGGATTATTTTAATCTAAGCATAAAAAAACTTCGCCAAAAAAATTTAGCGAAGTTTTTTTATTTTTTCAAAATTCAGCTTAGGCTAGTTTCAAATTTAATCCTTCAAGGTAACCGGAAACAATCTTTTGAATATATTTTCCGATAATATCAAACTCCAGATTTACAACAGTTCCTTTTTTAAACGTGTGAAAGTTTGTCACATCATAAGTGAACGGAATAATAGCAACAGCAAATTGATCATCCTTAGAATTAACCACTGTCAGAGAAACTCCATTGACAGAGACACTTCCTTTTTCAACCGTGATATTTCCTTTAGAGCGATCATATTCGAAAGTGAAATACCAACTGCCGTCTGCCTCTTTAACATCAATACAAGTTGCTGTTTGATCTACGTGACCCTGCACCATGTGTCCGTCCAGCAGTTTGTCCATTGTCATTGAGCGCTCTAAATTCACTTTGTCACCAACTTGGAGTAGCCCGAGGTTTGATTTAATTAGCGTTTCATCAATCGCCGTTACCGTGTATTGTTTTTTTGCTTTGTCAACATTGACAACCGTTAAGCAAACACCGTTATGAGAAACACTTTGATCAATTTTCAATTTGTCTGCATAAGTACATTCAAGGGTAATGTGTAAGTTTCCCTTATCTTTTTCCAATGTTATAACTTTTGCAGCTTCTTCAACAATTCCTGAAAACATATCTTTAAATTTAGTAGGTTTGTATTTCCAAAGGTGTAAAGGTAAAATTTCCTGTGGATTGCATCAAAAATATTTTCAAATATGAAGAAAAAAATTTCTCCTCGCATCATAAATTTCATTAATGAACATCATGTATTAAGTCTTGTAACAGCTCATAAAGGGATTCCCTGGGTTGCTCAGTGTTTTTATGTTTGGATGGATGAAGAATATGCATTTTTGTTTACGAGTGACGAAGATACACGTCATATAAAAGACAGTATGAGAACTAATTTTGTTGCAGGATCAATTGCGTTGGAAACAAAGTCGGTTGGAAAAATACGGGGAATACAATTACAGGGACATCTCGAAAAGGTAGATGGTGAGCTTTATAAAAAATGCAAAATTGCGTACATCAAAAAATATCCGTTTGCAATTTTATCAAAAACTGCCCTATGGATTATCAGGCCAACGTTTTTTAAAATGACAGACAATCGATTTGGCTTTGGTAAAAAACTGTATTGGGGAGAGGACCGATGAAATTAAATATTCACGACATATGGTCTGATTATGAGCTTATAGACAGTGGTGCGGGGAAAAAACTAGAGCGTTTCGGAGATTTAATTCTGATCCGTCCCGAAGCGTCGGCGAATCATAAACCTGCAAAGGGAAGAACTGAATGGCAACGAACGGCACATGCTGAATTTGTCCAAAACGGAAGAACATCAGGAAATTGGGACATAATTTCTGCCCGTCCCGATGTTTGGAATATAAAATTACCTAAATCGCTTAAAAACCTGAAAATAACACTTAAAAAAACCGGATTTAAACATGTGGGTGTTTTTCCTGAGCAGATTTTAAACTGGAACTTTATTGCTGAGCAAGCAGTTCCTGCGAATGCAAAAATGCTGAATTTATTCGGATACACTGGAGTTTCCTCGCTTGTTGCCTCTGCATTCGGATATGAAGTTTGCCATGTGGATGCACTAAAGCAGTTAGTATATTGGGGAAAGTCAATGATGCAAGAAAATGCACTGGAAAATATCCGTTGGATTTGCGATGATGCTCCGGGCTTTGTGCAACGTGAAATTCGCCGTGAAAATTTGTATAATTTAATTCTCGCTGACCCTCCAGCTTTCGGATACGGGAAAGCAAAACGTCCTTGGAAGATAGAACGTGATTTGCCTTCTTTCATCCACAATATATCTCAAATTTTGTGTCAGGGTGGGCTGTTTTCGTTAAGTATTTACACACAATCAATAGACACTCAACTCGTCTTAAATATGTGTAGAGAGCATGGTTTGAAAACAATACAAGTGAATGATGTGCTTGGTCTTGACAGGTCGGACAACTCAATTGATCACGGACAGATTCTTTTTTTCCGTAAAGAAAAATGAGCTTCTAATTCAAATGAAATTTAATCGGAACCACAATCAGTTTGCTTTTATGAAAATGGTCCGGTCGATCATATAGATTTTCTGAAATCAATAATAAACTCGTTTTTCGGAATTTTTCGTATGACTTGACCTTTATCTGTGCTATAAAATCGAGTATCCATAATCTGCTGTTTTTTTACAATTATAACAAAATAAATGCCGGTCTGTTCATCGTTTAATTTTGAGTGATAATTTGGCAGTTTTAATGGTTTTCTGAAAATTTGACTGATAGTTTCATGCGGAATCGTTATTTTTACAAAGAAATTTGATACTATTGGAAACAACAATTAAAAAAGCAGCAGAATTAATTAGAAACTCCGGCTATACCGTTGCATTTACCGGTGCAGGCATATCAGTTGAAAGTGGGATTCCTCCTTTTCGGGGAAACGATGGTTTGTGGTCAGAATATGATCCGATGATACTGGACTTAAACCGATATTACTATGGTAGCGAAGAAAGTTGGCCGGTAATAAAACGTTTGTTTTTTGATTTTTTTGGAAACGCAAAACCGAATACTGCTCATTACGTATTAGCAGCATGGGAAGCAAAGGGATTATTGCAGACAATAATTACCCAGAATATTGACAATTTGCATCAGGAAGCGGGCAGCAAATCGGTTTATGAATACCATGGAAACTCACGACAGTTTGTATGTCTTGATTGTGGAAGAATTCAGGATTTGAAAAAAACGGTACTCTTAGATACAGCTCCACTTTGTCTTTCTTGCAATGGTTTATTAAAGCCTGATTTTATTTTCTTTGGAGAACAAATACCTGAGCCCGCAGCATCACAATCTATTATTGAAGCCAGAAAAGCCGATTTGTTTATTATCATTGGAACAAGCGGGGAGGTAATCCCGGCAAGTAATATTCCATTTCTCGCTAAAAAATCCGGGGCAAAAATTATTGAAATTAATACTGAGGAAGGACGTTTTACTCACTCCGTTAGCGATGTGTTCCTGCGGGGAAAAGCTGGAAGCATACTCCCCAAAATTCAAGAATATTTAAACCAGATATTATGAAAATTGTTTTTTTAGAATCCATTGGAATTAGTGCTCAGCAAGCAGCCGGATATGTTGAGAAATTTAAAAAATCCGGGCATGAGCTTGTCATTTATCCCGACAGAAATGAGGATCCGACGGAATTGGCAAAACGTGGTGCTGATGCTGATGTTATTGTCCTTAGTAATATTCCTGTGGCAAAATTTTTGCTTGAATCATGGCAAAATATGAAATATTTAATTGCAGCCTTTTCAGGGACTGATCATATTGATTTAGAATACTGCAATTCACACAATATAAAAGTCAGCAATTCCGCTGGATACTCGAATGAATCGGTTGCTGAATTATCCGTAGGAATGTGTTTGAGTTTGCTTAGGGATATTCCTGCTGCCGATGCTCAAACCCGAAAACTATTGGGTCGAAATGGGCTCATCGGAACAGAACTCAGCGGAAAAACCGTGGGGATAATCGGCACAGGACAAATTGGCTCCGTGGCTGCTCGTATTTTTTCCGGCTTTGGCTGTAAAGTGCTTGGTTATAATCGCCGTCAAGCGGATGGAGCATACTGGAAATACACTGATTTAGATAAAATCATCAAAACAGCTGATGTCATTAGTTTGTATGTTCCCTTAACGGAAGAAACTAAAGCAATGTTTGGCAAAGCGGAGTTTGAACGTATGAAAACTAATGCAGTACTAATAAATTGTGCCCGCGGGCTTGTCGTGGATATGCCAGCTTTAAAAACAGCACTTGTTGAGAAACAAATTGCAGGGGCAGCATTTGATATTTATGAAACGGAACCTCCACTGCCGGAAAATCATCCGTTGTTGAATGCGCCAAACTGTTTACTCATGCCTCATATTGCCTATGCTACACATGAAGCGATGCAAAAACGAATATCCATTGTTTTTGAAAATATCGAAGCGTATTTGCAGGGGAATATTCTTCGTGAGGTAAAATAATTATTTAAGGTGCTGTTAATTAATGTTTTAACTTACTGCAAACCATTTTTCTATTAACTCAAATCTGCACAAAGGGAATGGCATGAATTTTACGGGCTAACGCAGTCAAATTGTTTATTGTCTATGAAAAACGCTGAAAATCTTGATGCGAAAGAATTATTAGAAGTCCCCTAAAAATAATTCGAAGAAAACTAAACTTCTCCAAAGTTTTAAAACTTTGGAGAAGTTGGTTTTATTATTTTTTTCGATTTATTGCTGATTCAGAAATTCATCTAAATCTTCTTTGCTTGAGCTGAATTCAAACACATCTTTAACCTTGTAATAGTTTGATTTATCCGTAACGTAAGGAAATGCAAATTTTGCTAAATCCTGTTTTGAGCTCTCGTAGCTGAAACAATTTAAAATTCGGATAATTTGTTCGGTACGAAAACACTTTTTTAGCTTTATGATTTGCTGTGCACTGCTAACGCGTGTGCTTTCAAAGCTTTCTTCCTTGAGTACTGCAATGATTTCATCCATTTCACGTGCCGGCACAAAACACTCACTGTTTGGATTCTCTACAATGCCAGGTTTTTCATCTACTGCATGATTTTCAATAATGGGTTTCGGCTTTTCGGTATTTGCTGGTTCATGAAGCATTAAGATTTTCTGTTTGTAATAATCGGTTTCAAGCATTTGTCTTACAAACAAAAAATTATCAATATCATAAATGTAATCATGTACGCCGGAAAACAATTTATACCGAATGTTTTCATCATCCATATGACTTGCAAGTTTCATGATTTGTGAAACACTCAAACAGTATTTCTCTGCAAATTGAAGTGCATTGTTTAGCTTCCCGGTTGGGCTTTTTACATTGCGAACCTGCATTTCAATAATTTCAAATTGTTTGCTGTTGACAGGTTCGCTGCAATCTGCATTTATACTTCCCGAATAAGTTAATGCGTTAGGAAATTTTATGGGATCTTTAACATTGACAGGATCTTTATTTAACGTGATTTGAGCGTTTGTTGGTTTCGGTCTTGGTTTTTTCTCCATGTTTTTTGCATCATAAAAGCGAAATGCGGTACTTCGCAAATCAAAACTATCCATAATCAGATAATAATCATTTGGATTAACAGCTCGCTCGTAAGCCTTTAAACTGAATTGCAGTTTCGTTTTATCATTCGGCAACATGGCAGATATTTCTTTAATTTGCCGGCAAGTGAAGTTTTTACTGACAGTAAGTGCCATTGCCATTTCTACTTTTCCGGCAGGACTTTTTACCATTTGAATTCGTTCCAGATAAACCTCAAATTCATCTTGTTCAACAGGAGCCGGAACACGGTCAACTTGTGCCATGCTGATTAAATAAAGTCCGCTTAAAACAATTAGTAGTGCAATTTTTTTTATTGTCATTTTTTTCAGTTTAAAATCAAAATTTATGCCATCATTAATCTGTACTAATTAGCGCATTACCGCAACAACACAGGTGCGTTTTTCTTGTTTACGGTTTCCTTGTAAATCAAAATAATCCAACAGGACAATGTAAATACCGGCGCCGGGATGCTGATTGTTGTTGTTCAGTCCATCCCATTGAATTACTCCTTCTGCCGCTAACATTTCATTCTCCGTCAGGTTTCTGACTAAGTGTCCGGCAGCATCGTAAATTGTGACGCTTAAAACATAACCTGATTGATCCATGCTGTAATGAATGTTCAAATAATCCTGATATGCGTCGTTATCAGGACTGATGCTTTCGGGGTTTAATTCAAAGGATGTGTTATGTTCGCCGTAAGCTTGATATTGCGAGTTTTTGTACGTTGGAGTGCCAAAACCAACTGATTCTGCAGCTGAATGCCAGTTGTTTTCATCGGCTGCCGGTTGGTCGTAGTCAATACGCTCCAGTGCAACACCTTTAACTTCTTTTAGTAATTGAAAATGCCAATCTTCATTATAATACATCTCATCAATTACCTGAAGATTGCGAGTGCATACTACTGCACGTCCCGAGCTGTTTGTGTAGCTTGGTAAATCATTAATTTCCAATAAGAGTTGCGGATTTTGGCAATAATAATCGCGTTCAACAGAAGCTATATTTTCGCTAATTACAACATGGTCGCCAGGGAAAATCATAAACCCGCTTTCTGTAATCGGATTGACTTTATCTATCATTAGAGAATCATCCCGCGTTGCAATCCGTAAATCTGAAAGATTTATGAATTTTTCTGAACGATTGTACAACTCAACGTAGTCACTGCCTCCTGTTAAGGGGTTAAATAAAATCTCATTGATAACAATATCTTGTGGTTCAACACTGTCCGGTAAAGCAAAAATCGTATTTAAGCTTTCTTCAATTTGGTTTCCGACACAATCAGTAATGCTGTCTGTCATTGTGAGTATATAGACTGTATGGGCTTCAAATTCAGATGAAAAAATCAATTCAATGGCATCCAGTCTGTTTGCCATTCGTTCGGCAGTTATTGGTGTGCCAATGCTATTGTTTACATTAAACCGGGTTGGATCAGGTTGAAATTCCGGATGCAGCATTTCATTAAAATAAACCCGTAATGTGTCAGGTGCATGCACAATTGCCCGCAAGATATCGGGAGCATCATCATCCGAAACACTTGTTGCAACGGAATTTGGTTGCCCCGGAGTACCACCGGTTTCTGAAACGGATTCTGCCCAGTTTTCTCCACCTGCACAAGGGTTATCAAGGTCTTTCATTTCCAAAGACCACCCGCCCTCTTGTTTGGTAGGACTTTGATACCAAGTTTCACTGTAGTTGACAAAGTGGCTAATAATTCCTTGTGGACTCACGAGCTGCAATTCGCCATATGAATTGGTAAGGCTTGGCAAATTATTAACCCCAACTACATTTTCTATGCCTGAAAAGTCATCCGTATAATCACGGTTTGTTAAGCAAACATATCCGTTTACCGGGATTTCAATTGCCGGTAATTCAACTTCTGTGCTTCCTCGGGAAAATTTCCATCCTGCGAGGTTTATTGGATATTCGGCTCGATTATACAACTCAATGTATTCAGCATCTGGCAGATAAACCCGCGGGCTTGGGTCTGCCATGATTTCAGTGATTAACACATCAAAATTATTAGCAATATAATTGATGAAATTAATTTCTGTATCCGGCATAAGATTTCCACACATATCAGAAATGTTTTGAATGGTAAGTGTGTAGGAAACATCTTCGAGAAATGCGGCTACAAATTGCAAGCGGATAGCGCGCGGGTCGTCTTCATCTTGTGTTATTAAAATTGGCTCACCGAAATCCGGACTTAAATTAAAATTGGAATAATCAAGAAGTGTTGTTGTATCGGGAACTTCACTAAAAGTTATTTTAATTTCATTTGCACTGGAAAGCTCCCAGGATAGAATTTCGGGGGCTTCGGTGTCAATATTTTCTCCAAAAATGGAATTTTGAGTGCCGGGAGTGCCTCCATCGGGGTTTTCACTTGCTTTCCAGTTACTCATACCGCTGCATGTATTATTCGGATCAATACGTTCTATACTCCATCCACCATCATCTTTATCCGCATCCTGATACCACTCATCGGTATAGTTAACAGAGGTAATTAGATTATCTTCATCATCTTGCAACTGAATATTCTCGCCACCATTAGTAGGTGAAATATTTATTCCCACAACATTTCCGTAGGCAGAAAATTCACCGGTAACATCTTCATCACAAATAATGAGATATCCGTTTGCCGGGATTGTTACCGATGGAAAAGATGTTTCACTTGATCCTTCAATGAGTTTCCAGTTTTCAAGATTTACAGGTAAATCCCTACGATTGTACAATTCCAAATATTCTTTTTCCGGTAAGCCGACGACAGGGGTTGGGTCAGCCATGATTTCATTAAAAATGATATCATCGGCTTCAATAACAACAATTGCAAAGGAAAAGCTGCCTGACTCAATTGGGTTACCGACAATGTCTGTTAAGTTTTGATAATAGCAAGTGTCTTCCTGATTTGTGATGATGCTTTGATTTAAGCTTAAAATAATTGAGTTGGTTGAACCCTGTGCAAAATTTATTGTTTCAGGATTTCCCAAACCGCCGCTGATTTGATAATTCATTGGATCAAGGCTTGTAAGCTCATCCATTGGTTCTGTAAAATTAATTTGAATTGCTGTATCATTGATTATTTCAAATGATTCAAACTCCGGATTTGTATTATCTTGAAACTCAACTTGAGAGGATAAGGTTATATTTCCCAATAAGTCAGAAATATTTTCGGCAACTAAGGTGTAAAGGATATTGGAAAATGTTGTGGTGGAATAAGTAAGCTGAACCTTTGAATAGGAACTTCCAACCTGTAAAACTTCATCAGGGATGCCAATCCCATTGTTAATGTTATAATTTGCAGAATTTAATGTTGTTGTCAAGTTACAAGGTTCTGAAAAAGTTACCTCAAGTTTATTAGTATCAACAATACTTGCTGAAAATATTTCAGGAGGAGTGTTGTCTTCTATAACCATAAAATCGTCAAAAAACATTTTATCCCACCGGGTTGATGTAAAAACACAATTTACACCGAAATAAAAACTGCTAATGTGTGTGTCATCAAAAACAGTTCCTTCTGTTACATAGTTTGTTCCGCCTAAGGTGTCAGAGAATAATGACCAGTTTCCGATATCATCGCGTGTTACTTTTACGCGGACATTAACAGAGCTTGTGTTAAGCCTATCGTCAATTCCGTCAATAACTTTCGTTTTTGTTGTTCCACTTTGTTTGTAAAGGCTTACTTCGTCATCTGAATGTCCAATTCGAACAAAATATCCATCAACATTACCCGATAAATCTGATGTGTTTGAACTTAAATATATTTCCGTAAAATTTTGATCTGAGGAGTTAAAATCAAGTTTCACTAAAAAATCCCAGCTTGCATTTTCAATTGCTTCAGATTGGGTTGAAAGATACGCATTCCCACTTTCAGAGGCATCAAAAAGCTGTAATTCATTACTTGCATTCACGGTAAATTTATCGGGTTCGCCGCCCCATGCAGGGTTGTCGGTGAAATCGCCGTCAGAAAAATCATCGGTAAATTGTCCCATTAGTGGGAGTGAAAGGCTTGCAATTAGAATAAAAAGTAAATATTTCATGCTTATTGTATTTGTCTGATTATTATTTTCCGAAAATTAAAAAAAAGCCTCGGATATTCCCTTAAGATATAAAAAGTTTTTTAAACATTCAATTTTTTTACATTTGGCTTTTGATTTTTAAAATGGCAGGATAGAAAAATTTGCTTATTTTTAGTGATTGATTTAGGTTTTAAAAAGCGAGTTTATGAAAATTGCGATTATAGGAGCCAGTGGATTAGTGGGACAGAAAATTTTGCAGGTAATGCAAGAGCGAGGTTTTCATGCAGATGAGATTTTACTGGCAGCCTCAGAACGTTCAGTAGGTAAGCAATTAACTTATAACGGAAACGCAATTACAATTTGTAGTATATCTGAGGTTTTGGAAAAATCGCCTGAAATTGCAATGTTTTCAGCCGGTGGTTCAGTATCAAAAAAATGGGCAGCGGAGTTTGCATCGCGTGGTTGTACGGTAATTGACAATTCATCTGCTTGGCGTATGAATGCCGATGTTCCTTTAATTGTTCCGGAAGTTAATGCGGGTTTGTTAACAAAAACCGACAAAATTATTGCAAATCCGAATTGCAGTACGATTCAGTTAGTGCATGTTTTGGCTCCCTTGCACAGGAAGTATAAACTTGAACGTGTTGTCGTGTCAACTTATCAATCGGTGACAGGGAGTGGAATAAATGGAATTGCTCAGTTGGATGCAGAACGAAAAGGGGAGACGTCACGTTTGGCATATCCGCACCAAATTGATTTGAATTGCCTTCCGCATGGTGGCGATTTTCTGGAGAACGGATACACTTCTGAAGAAATGAAATTAGTAAATGAAAGCCGAAAAATTCTTGGAATACCTGCCTTTCGGTTGACAAGCACTGTAGTCAGAGTTCCGGTTAAAGGGGGGCATTCAGAAGCAGTAAATATTGAATTTAAGGAAACTCCCAATGTGGATGACATTCGGAAAATTTTGTCCGATGTGCCAGGAATTATTGTGCAGGACGATGTATCACAAAATCTATATCCTATGCCAATTCATTCTCAGGAGCGGGATGAAACTTTTGTGGGACGCATTCGTGCCGATGAATCAGAGCCAAAAGCGATTAATCTCTGGATTGTTGCGGATAATTTACGCAAAGGAGCTGCCACCAATGCGGTTCAAATTGCTGAATACTTGTTGAAAAATCGTTTGGTGTAATGGTAAAAAAGCGTAGAAAGCGTAAAACAATTAAAAACCAGCAATTGTATGTTGTGCTGGTTGTTTCTGTATTGGTCGTATTGGTCGTAATTGCTAATCCAAAAATACGAAATCGGGTTCGGGGTTTATTTTTAACCCATGCTGTGCCGAGTGTAAGCTTGTCTGAAAGCAAAAATGAATTGATTGATTATACTGTGTTTGGTCTGGATGTGTCTAAATATCAGCATGTAGTGGTTTGGGATAAACTGAATTCAAATCACGATTTAGAATTTGTTTTCGTTCGTGCAACAGCAGGCACAGATTTGCGCGATAAATTTTTTACCTACAATTGGCGCAGTGCAACCGAAAATGAGTTGATTCGAGGTGCATATCATTACTATCGCCCGAATGAAAACAGTATTGAGCAAGCGGAGCATTTTATTCGGAATGTGAAGTTGGAAACGGGAGACTTGCCTCCTGTGCTGGACATTGAGGATTATTCAAACATTCAATCCTTAAATAGTTTGAAAACCGGCTTGTTGAAGTGGTTGCAGTTGGTGGAGGCACATTATGGTGTTAAGCCGATAATTTACACGTATTATAAATATTACGATGCGCATTTAAAAGATGATTCGCGGTTTGATGAGTATCCGCTTTGGCTCGCCAGATATGGTCATGCATCACATTTTAAAGCTCCTGGTGATAAATGGGTTTTTTGGCAATATGCGCAGCATGGGCAACTTGAAGGTGTTGAGGGAGATGTGGATTTGAATGTGTTTTATCGGGATATTGAGCGCTTAGAATCACTTTGTGTCAAATAAAAACAGGATGTTTTTTACGGAATTTTAAGAAAGCTTATTGATTTTTTGTAAATTTGTCTTTTAAATTGTAAAAAGATGTTATTACGTTTATTTTTTCTGTTTATCATATTTGTGTTCATCATGTACTTGTTGCTGCGTGTGGTTTTGCCTTATAAATTTCGGAAGATGTCACGCAATATGAAAGAAGCAGCGAAGGAACGTGAACATGAATATCGGCAGCGCGGGAGAAAAGAAGGTGATGTGACGATTGAAAATCCCGGAAAAGACAAACACAAGCGTGACTACAATGATGGTGACTATGTTGATTATGAAGAAATAAAAGATGAATAAAGAATTCGTGATTTTTTTAATAATTCCCGATTCTCCGAGTTTTTAGTTTTGCATTGAGGTTTTCATGATTCCCGCCACAAACTTCATTCAGTTTTTCGTAAAATGCTTTCCCGTGATTTTTGTGAATAGTATGGCAAAGTTCATGTAAAACCACGTAGTCAATTAGTTCATCAGGAAGTTGCATTAAGTGAAGCGAGAAATTTAAATTATTTTTACCGGAGCAGGAACCCCAACGTGTTTTTGCTGATGTGATTTTTGCGCTGCTAAAGTTGAAATTGTGTTTTTCTGCAAGGGCGGCAACCCGATGCGGAATATAAAGTCTTGCTTCATCACGAATTATTGCTTCAAGAAAGCTAAAAATCATCGCTTGGGTTTCTTCTGCCTTGATATCGATGGTTTTTGGAATATAAAGTTTGATGCTCGCTTCACCAATATTATAATGCACATTGGTTTTATCGGTTTGGTGAAAGGTAATTTTAGAGTGACGCGTATTAACAACCGTTTCAAAGTCAAAATATTTTCTGGTGGGCATTTGGGTTTTCAACCGTTTTTTCGCAGCAATAATTTTGTCTTTCATGTCTTTCATCACGGACTCTGCCTCTTTATAGCTTCCTCCCGGTGGAATACTGACGTGAACCGTACCGTTTTGATGAATCTTTAAGTTGTAGTTTCGTTTGGCTCGACCGTTTTTAGTCATTTGAACCAACCCAATCTCGTCAAGAAAAACTTCACGCATACTACCTTATTTTACAATCTCACTTAGCTTTTTAAATGAGCCGTCTGCAGTTTTGTACATGTCTTTTTCAATGGATTTAAAAGCAATCTTTTTTTCTTTAGTATCCTGAACTTTGCGAGTTTCATTGATGCGTGTTATCAAATCTGAATGCTTGTTCATCATATCATGCATCAAATCATCAACTGATTCGCTTTTATCTTCGTTCATCAATTTTGCAATCATGCAATCTGTCAGTACTTCGTAGGTTAACCATTTCAGGTCTTTTTTCAAATCCCGTATGTTTGCCATAATTTCAAATATTATTTCAAGTTATTTTGATTTCAAATTTAATGCTTTTTATTCAGTCAGCAAGTGAAAGTGCGAAATAATTTTGAATTATGAATTGAGAATTATGAGTTTTTAATTATGAATTATGAATTATGAATTATGAGTTTTTAATTATGAGTTTTGAGTTTTGATGTTTTTACAATGCTTGTAAGTAACCTCACTAATTCTGCGCATTTTGCTTTTGTTTGCGAAAAGTCAATGTTAACAAACCTACTTTCATCAAGTAATTCTAACCAATACAATGTTTCTCTTGCTTCTTTGCTTGAGATTGACATTTTGTGAATGAAATCAGCTTTACTTTCTGCTGCTATTGCTTCATTTATATTTGCTCCAATACTTGTCCCACTTCTGAGTAATTGTTTTGAAATCACAAACTCTTTGTGTGATTGCAATTTTTTATACAATTCAACAATCAATAGAGCGAACTCAAAACTCTTATCTTTTACTATGCTCTTTTTCATCATATTTAATTTTTAATTATGAGTTTTTAATTATGAATTTTTAGTTTTTAATTTTTAGTTTTTAGTTGTAAAATAGTTTTTAGCTAACAGAATACTCACAACTCAAAATTCATAATTAAAAATTCATAATTCATAATTATTTCACAATCAGTTTTTTACTCAAATTGTATTCATTGCTAATGAGTTTTATATGGTAAATTCCTTTGTCAAGATTGCTAAGATTTAGGGTGTAACTGCTGCCGGAAACTTGTTTTTGCTGCACAAGGCGACTGCTGTTGTCGTAGAGCAATAAGCTTGCATTTTGTGTGGCAGGGAACACAAGTTCGGTGCTACTGCTTGCCGGGTTGGGATACAGAGCTAAGCTAGCTTGCTGTTGCAGCTCGTAGCTGCTGCAAATTTCTGCAGAAACGATGATGGTATCTGTCCACTCGCAGTACATGTTTCCTTGGGCGGTGTTAAAAGTTTTGCCCATGCTTATTGTTAATGTATCTGTTTGAACTGTGCTGTATGTTTGGCTATAACTTTGCCCTGTGCTGCCATCCTGCCAGAGGTATGTTTCGTAGCCGGCGGTGGCGGTAAGTAAAAAGCTGTTGTTCAGGCAGGCAGTGGTATCTGCCGGCAGCCCGCTGCTGAGTGCAGGCAATGTTTCAAGGCCCAGGTTGATGATTGTATCTCCGCCCGGGTTTTCAATCAGAGCCGTGTAAGTGCCGCTGTTGTTATAGGTTTGCCCGCCAATTTGCACAGCCTCTCCATGGCATAAAATGGCAGTAGAATCCAAATGCACAGGGCAGTTTTTACCGTAACGTGCTAAAAACATGCTTCTGTTACTTGTATATAAGCTGGTGTCTCCTTCAAAATCTAAATCTGCATCAAAAATTCCGGTGAACCAGATATTACCTGCAGCATCTACTTTTGTGTCGTTAGCCCAGACTCCCCAACCATCATCTGTTCTGAGGTTGCGGACAGAGCATAATTCCCCGGCTGTGTTGTAAGTGAGGTGGGAGAAGCCGACAAATACGTCTTTTGTGCCGTCATGCGTGTAAAGGGTGTCTCCAAAATTCAAGCCATAGCCCCATCGTAAGCCTACGTATAAACTGTCATTGGCATATTCGACATTTCCGAAGTCATTTCCTGCTTCTGTGTAAGGAGTACTGTGCCATAACACGCTACCATCATCTTTATTTAATGCTAATAAATAACTCGCATCATAGGTTCCTGAACAATCATAACATGGTGCTTCAAATATATCACCATTTGGGAAAATTGAATGATAAATATCTACTGACTGATTATTTCTTGCATTTCCTGTGCCGGAAATATATAATGCTTCATTATTTTCATCAATATCTATGCTTAAAAATGTAGATTGTCCTCCACTATTTGGGACTCCAGCTACTAATGTGTCTGCAGCAAACCGATACATTTGCTCTACCCACTGAATGGTGCCGGCACTGTCAATTTTCATGACAAAACCAATGTCTTTGCCGTGCTGTTGAAATTCGATTGTGTGGCCATCGGCAAGGTAGAGGGTGCCGGGGGGATAGTTTTGTTCGGTGCTGTCAAGTAATACTGCTTTTCCGACATAATACATATTGTCATCAGAATCAGCTGTGATGTCCATAAAATTAATTTTTGTACGTGGATTTATGACTGAAGTTGAAATGCTGTCGATTAATGGCTTAAACCATTGAATGCCAAAGTTTGCATTGAATTTGAAAAGTAAGTAATTATTTTTAATGTCAAAATAAAGCGAATCTGTTATGGGTGTTGTATCTACATAGTATTGATAATTATCCCAAAGATAAAAAACATCATTATAAAGCCCTAGTAGATAATAATTGTTTGAGTTTGAAATGTAAAATGGTGAATTTACAAGCATATGATTTTCCCAGAACCTAGAAGACTCCATCCCTTTCCACAGGAATTTGGTGCATAAATTGTTTCCATCAAGATCAAGCTTTGTGAAATAATTATACCAATTTCCATCAATCCAGGGAAAAGTGTAAGGCCATTCTAATTCAGTGGCGTATATTAGACTGTCCAAAAAATAGGTATTATACGGTTCCTTAAAACGCACATCGCCCATGATGTAAATGGTATCGTTTTTTATTTGCATCCAGTTTGATGAGGCATCAAACTGTTGGCATCTAACAGCCTTGGTCCATTGCAATTCGCCCTGACAATTGAATTTTGCCAAAAAACTTCCTCTGGTGTTGTCTGTTCCTCCTGCCGTTGGCAAATAGGTTGTGTCAATGCTCATCATTTGCCCGTATGCCCCAAAAATATACACATTGCCTTCGCTGTCCATTTCCATGTGTGATGGTACATTGTTAGGATTTGTTGAATTACTTGTCATCCCGCCAAATTTTTCTGCAAAGGTCTAGTGAGGGGTTTGGGCGGAAAGCCCTATGGATATTAGTATGCTTAATAATAGGATTGTCGTATTTTTCATTGTTTTGAGTTTAGAAAGTTTGAAAGCAAGAGTATTCCCTATTGATTAAAAAAGATTTCGGAAAGCAGTCAGCTTTATAATTAAGTGGGTTCATTGTTCTGTTGTTTATTTAATAGACAAAATGTTGTCTGAAAAAAGCAGCAGGCAGAAAAAAATTGCACTGCCAACTTATCCCCTTGCATTAGCTTTACAGCCTTGTTACTGGCTTGTTTTTACAAGTCAATACTATCTGCAACTGTCCGGGGAATCCTCAGATAGTGGCTTTTTTAATGAGTTTTCGTGGCATAACATAAGGTGCTGTTGATAAATACTTTAGCTTGATGCACCCCATTTTTCTATTAACTCAAATTTGGGGTAATGCTTGCCATTATCTTTGCACATCTTCAAACCATCTAACCTGCATTATTCATCGCAAAATTAAGCGTATTTGCATCAATATACTAAGGGGTCTTCTAATAATTCTTTTCTTTCAAAAAAATCATTGAATTATGATTTGTTGATTTTTAGAGAAATATCGTGCGAGCATATTTTTGTTGAAAATGTTAGTCACTAGTGTTTTTTCGCACATCCGTAAAAATACCGAATGCATTGAATGTTTTTTTTGTATATTTGATTAATTAAAAACAACGAATGTCGGATTTGTTTGTTTAAGCTTAGACGATACTGATATCAATGAAATCGAAAATAATTATACTCACTGCTTTTTTGCTTACCGGCTTGTCTGCATTCGGACAAACAGCGCCGAAATATTCCAATGAATTTTTAAATATTGGTGTCGGAGCGAGGGCGTTGAGCATGTCGGGGGCGGTTGGGGCAAGTTCTGGTGACATTACCGGTATTTATTGGAACCCTGCATCATTGACACTTTTGGATAATGATATGGAGCTGGGATTAATGCATGCTGAATATTTTGCAGGTGTCGCATCATATGATTTTGGTGGTATTGCCTATCGAATGGATGACAAAAATGTCATTGGAGGCGGATTTGTCCGCTTTGGAGTGGACGATATTCCAAATACTTTGGATTTAATTGACAGCGACGGAAATATTCGATACGACCGATTGTCTTCTTTTTCAGCATCAGACATTGCCGTATTTTTGTCTTATGCCCGCCAATTGGAAAACGAAAATTTGAGTGTCGGTGGAAATGTGAAACTGATTCGGCGTAAAGCCGGTGATTTTGGCGGTTCCTGGGGCTTTGGATTTGATCTTTCTGGGCGATATCAGCAAGAAAACTGGATATTTGCCCTCACAGCTCGTGATGTAACTTCTACCTTTAATGCCTGGACGTTCAATACGGATTTATTGCGTGAAACCTGGTCGCAAACAGGAAATGAATTGCCTGAAAATTCTATGGAAATAACACTTCCGAGTTTAACATTAGCTGTTGCAAATCAATTTACCATTTACGAGAAATTTACCGGATTGACTGCCTTGGATTTATTTACCACTTATGATGGTAAACGAAATACCTTGATAAAAACAAATTTCATCAGTATTGAGCCTCGTGCCGGCATAGAGTTTGGCTATGATTCTAAAGTGTTTTTGCGTGCCGGAGTTGGAAATGTTCAGGAAATACCTTTAAGTGATGGTGATCGTGAGTATCGTGTGCAAATGAATCTTGGTGCAGGAATCCAATTTCGGGGACTAAGCATTGATTATGCCTTGTCAAATTTAGGAAGCGATGAGAATTTTTACTCGCACGTTTTTAGTTTGCGATATCGTTTTAGTACAAAACAATCGGTTGAAAAACCAAACACAAATAGTCGTTTAGAAATCAAATAAGTTAAAAAACATGAAGTATTTTTTACATATCGCCTTTTTTTTGATGATGATTATATCCCTTAACTCCAGTGCGCAAAATGTTGGAAATGAGTGGATTGATTATGATCAGGAATATTATCGTGTGCCGGTAACCGAAGATGGAATTCATCGCATACCATATCAAGTATTAGTAAATCGAGGTTTTCCGGCAAACGAAATTGACCCACGCCGAATTCAAATTTTTTATGAAGGTGAAGAGCAATACATTTATATTAAGGGAGAAGGAAGTAACGGGATTTTTGACCCTTCAGGATATATTGAGTTTTACGGACAGCGAAATCGTGGATATCGGGACACTGTCCTTTGGGATTCGCCGGAAAATTGTATAAATCCTGATTATAGCCTTTTTACGGATACCGCAATTTATTATTTGTCCTACAACAATTCTACAAATAATCATCGGATTGCAAATATTATCGACAATAATTTTGATGATTACACAGGAAATTTGGCAACTTATTGTATAAAACATGTGCGACAAAACTATGTCGGAACATATTATGGCGCTTCTACACAATGCGTTTATACAGAAGGAGAATCTTATTTGGATGCCTCGATACAAGAAGGAAGCCCCCGTACAAAGTCTATTTCAACAGCTTCTGCAAGTTCGGCTGGGCCGGATGCTGTAATAGAAATGGCTGTTGCCGGAACGCCAAATGAAGATTTTATATCCCCTGTACCTCATCATTTAAAAGTTGATTTTCTGGGAGCTACGCGGGTTGATGAAATATATTATGGTTACGAGTTTGTCCGCAAGCAGGTGGAAATTTCTGCATCTCAAATTCCGGAGCAAATCAGTTTTGTGTTTTCATCCAATGATGTGCAGTCTCCCAGTGTAAATGATTACAATCGTTTGGCTTATATTGACATAAATTATGCGCATAATTTTGATTTTGAGGGAGCAGATCAATTTGAATTTTATCTCCCGTCGGGAAGCGGTGCAAAAGACTATCTTGAAATCACGAATTTTAATACAGGCAGTTCCGTGTTTTTATTTGATATCGACCAACATGAGCGAATTCTTGCTGTTAATGATGGCGATATGTATAAAGTGCTTGCCAACAATAATAGTACAACCCGCCGTATGATTCTAACAAATCAGGATGGGCTGATTCTTGTGGATTCTTTGGCTTCGGTATCACAAAACGGAAAATTCACTGATTATTTGACTGAAAATCCCAATCCGCAATATTTAATTATCACTCACCCAAAACTCATGTCGGCTGCTCAGGATTATCAGGCATACCGAAACAGTACCGGACACAATGCTGTAATTTTTAATGTTGAGGAATTGTATGATCAATATGTTTACGGCGTGAAAAAACATCCGTATGCAATGAGAAATTTGGTTCAGGATATTATCAACCGAACTGCTCGCCAACCCGATTTCTTGTTCTTGTTGGGGAAAGGAATCAGAACTGCTACGGCACGAAATAATGCTGATTATTTTAATAATAATTTAGTGCCAAGTTTTGGAAATCCACCGAGCGACGTCTTGATTACTGCCGGCATGGAGGATACGAATTTTGAACCTTTAATAGCAACTGGTCGTTTGGCGGCAAAAACTAATCAGGAAGTCTTAAATTATCTCGATAAAGTGATGGCATATGAGAGCAACCCGGTGGATGAGTGGATGAAACAAATTATGCATTTCGGTGGCGGAGCAAATGCAAATGAACAGGAAACTTTTGCATCCTATCTGGAAGATTATGAGGAAATTATTGAGGACACATTGTTTGGCGGATATGTTCATACTTTTTTGAAAAACAGTTCAGCTCCCATACAAATATCGACTTCAGATTCTGTTCGGAATATAATCAATACCGGAACGAGTATGATGTGTTTTTTCGGGCATGGATCAACCAGCGGATTTGATCAAAATATTGATTTTCCGGAAAATTATAGCAATCAGGACAGATATCCGTTTATGCTGGCAAATTCTTGCTTGGCAGGAAATATTCATTTGCAATACAGTGAAAGTAGCAGTGAAGATTGGGTGCTTATTCCAAATCGGGGAGCAATTGGGTTTCTTGCTTCAGTTGGGCGAGGATTACCCTCATATTTGAATGTGTTTTCAAGAAATCTGTATCGGCAAATCGCTTATGAAAATTACGGAACTCCAATTTCATATCAGCAACAACAGGGAATAAAAAATGCACAACAAGGCAGTTTGACGGATATCCGTTTAAAAGTAACTTGTCATGAGATGACATTACATGCTGATCCGGCGATACGAATAAATTTTGCCGAACTCCCTGATTTGAAAATTACAAACGGCGATTTACGTTTTTCTCCCGAGGAAGTAAGTACCGTTCAGGATAGTTTTCAGGTTTTTGTTGCAGTACGAAATGTTGGCAGGGCGTTTCAGGATAGTTTTTTAATTCATGTTGAGCGTCGTTTCCCGGATAATAGCACGAAAACTTTAGACATTACAAGGGAAGGAAGTTTATATCTTGATACCATCATGTTTAAACTTCCGGTAAATAGTGAAAAAGGACCCGGTTTAAACCAACTTGTTGTTCGATTGGATTATTACGATGAAATTGAGGAATTGAGTGAGCTAAATAATAATCTGACGCTGAATTTCTTAATTAGCTCCAGCAATTTATTCCCGATTTATCCATACGAATATGCAATTTATCCGAATGCCTTGGTGACATTAAAAGCATCTACCGGTATACCTTTCGCCCCGGAAATGCAGTATTTATTCCAAATTGACACAACCGATTTATTTAATTCCAATCTTGGGGCGCCGCTTTATTCAGGGGATGTTGCTTCCCCCGGAGGCGTTGTTGAATGGTCTGTTCCCATAAGTCTCCTAGCGGATCAGGTTTATTATTGGCGAGTTGCAGCATCACACCCAAATCCTGATTCTGTCCGATGGAATGAATCTTCGTTTATTTACATTCCAGGAGAAGAAGGTTGGTCGCAAGCGCATTTTTTTCAATTTAAGAAAGACAAGTTCAATTTCATGAATTACAACAGAGATACTCGTGATTTTTCTTTTGTTGAAGCTGCCAGACAAATTCAAGTACATAATCAGGGAATATTATGGACTCAAACGTATAGTGATGTTTTCTGGAGCATCGATGGCGCAATTGGAAGTGGACTTGGTGATGTCGGCTGTTGCGGACCATCACCTGCCATGATTGTTGCTGTAGTTGATCCGGTTGAACTTCGTGGATGGATGTCAGATTATCAGGATTTTGGGCACAGAAATTATCCGAAATGTTTTTCACAGGGTGGCCCAGGCTCTTTTTTCGTGTTTAGTACCGGTTCGGCTGATGATTTTAACGAAGAAGCAATGTTAGCCATGAATGACATGCTTGTAAATTATGTTCCAGATGGACATTATATTGTGGCATATTCCTGGGCTGACGGTTATTTTGAAAGCTGGAGTGAAACGCTTTTAACAACATTTGAAAGTTTGGGCTCTACTCAGATTCGCACGATTCCAAATGATATGCCGTATATCTTTTTCTGTCAGAAAGGTGATCCTGATTCTGCGGAAGAGGAGGTTGGAGATAATCCGAGTGCTGAGATTGATTTTTATGTTGATCTTACTACGCCGTTTAATTATGGAACGGTGTTAAGCACTGTGATTGGCCCCTCAAATCATTGGAGCTCGTTGCATTGGTACCAAGAGAGTATGGATGACCCGGATTTTGATATCAGTCAACTGGAGATTCTTAAATTCGACCCTGTGACATTTGAGGAAACTCCCATTGATACTGTGTATCCACCAAATTATGAAATTTATCAACTAAATAATGAGATTCCGGCATCTGAAAATCCATTTTTGAAATTGAAATTTCGCACCCGTGATGATTCTGTCAAAACTCCCGGGCAACTTGACAAGTGGCAGATACGCTACACAGGTATCCCAGAAACGGCAATCAATCCACAAGCAGGTTTTTATTACAGTGGCGATACCGTAATGCAAGGTGTGGATTTTGAATTTGCATTGGCAACAGAGAATATTAGCCCTTATGATATGGATTCTCTGCTTGTGAAATATTGGCTGCAAAGTTCAAATAACGAGATGATTGATTTGGGGACAAAACGATTAAGTCCGCATCCGGCAGGGGATGTTATTATGGATACTTTACAATTTAATACCATCGATTTAAGTGGACTAAACTCTATATGGATTGAATATAACCCAAGCGTAGCCGGTGGGAATTATGATCAACCGGAGCAGTATCATTTTAATAACATTGCGCAGTTTTATTTTTATGTTCAAAGCGATGATAAAAATCCAATATTAGATGTTTCTTTTGATGGAGTAAGAATCCTAGACGGAGACATTGTATCGGCGAAACCTGAAATATTAATCAGCTTAAATGATGAAAATCCCTATTTGGCACTGAATGATACTGCCTTGTTTAGAGTTTATCTTACCGACATAAACGGCGGGACAGAACATCGGATATTTTTCCGTGATAGTTTTGGCAATGAACAGTTGGAGTGGACTCCCGGTGTTTTACCTGAAAATAAATTCCGCATTGTATATCGCCCCGAATTTGATGCGGATGGCATTTATCAGTTGAGGGTACAGGCAACCGATATGTCAGGAAATGAATCCGGCGATTTTGACTTTACCATAAGTTTTGAAGTGATTACAAAGTCGAGCATTACTCACATTCTCAACTATCCCAATCCGTTCTCAACGTCAACCCGATTTGTTTTTGAACTGACCGGTTCGGTTATCCCGGATGAAATTCGCATTGAAATTTATACCGTTACCGGAAAGCTTGTTAAAGTGATTGATCAATATGAGCTGGGCCCGGTAAATATTGGTCGGAATATTTCAGAATATGCGTGGGATGGTACTGATATGTATGGCGACCGCTTAGGAAATGGCGTGTATTTTTATCGTGTAAAAACTAAAATTCAGGGTGAGGATATTGAACGTCGTTCCAATGAATCGGATGCGTTTTTTAAACAAGAAATTGGCAAAATGTACCTCATGCGATAGGTTTACCACTGTACTCCCATCGTTTGATTTAAACTTGTCTTATGCTATGCATAATTCAAACATTCATCGTTCTGAAATAAATCTGTCCCGTTAGGGAAAAAATATTGGTACACCCGGACAAGGAACGCAGTCTGGGTGTATGCTAATGTATAAATGTGGTTTTGCGGAATTTTTGCAATTTGGCAAGCAAAAATTGTGACAAAAGCAATTTAGAAGTGTTTAAAATTTGGAGTATTAAAAAACCCTGTCTATATTTGTCATAAAATGACAAGATTTAATTTACAAGTCAAATGAAAGAAACATTCGGAGAATATATAAAATTATTACGGACTGAAAATGGGATGACCTTAACTCAATTAGCAGCACAATTAGATATGGATTCTGCAAATTTGAGCAAAATAGAAAATAACAAGAGGGAATTTGATGAAAGACGATTGGAAAAACTTGCAGATGTTTTCAATTTGGATGCAGATAGATTAAGGGATGAGCTTTTCAGTGAAAAATTTGCAAAAAAAATTTATGATAATTGTTGCTCTGAAAACGCATTAATCTTAGCAGAAGAAAAGGTGAAGTACCTTAAACAGTCAAATATTAAACAAGGAAATTTAGATTTTTAATTATGAAAATAGTATCATTATTTGCAGGTGCCGGTGGGCTTGACTTAGGTTTTTCAAAGGCAGGGTTTGATATTGTCTGGGCTAATGAATATGATAGAGATATTTGGAAAACATACGAAAAAAACCATCCTAATACAACCCTTGATAAAAGAAGCATTACAAAAGTACCAAATGAAGATGTTCCTGAATGTGATGGTATTATTGGAGGTCCTCCTTGTCAAAGTTGGAGTGAAGCGGGCTCCTTGCGTGGTATTGATGACAATAGAGGTCAGTTATTCTTTGATTTCATTCGCTTGCTTGAAGCAAAACAACCTTATTTTTTCTTGGCAGAAAATGTTTCCGGAATGCTTTTATTGAGACATAAAGAAGCCCTTGATAACATTAAAAAACATTTCAAGAACGCTGGAATTGGATATGATTTGCATTTTAAACTGCTTAATGCAAAGAATTATAAAGTTCCACAAGATAGAAAGCGAGTTTTTTTTATTGGCTTTAGAAGTGATCTAAATATTGATTTTAATTTTCCTGAAGGCTTTAATGAAATAATTCCACTAAGCAACACAATTAGCGATTTAACGGAGAACGTCCTAAGTGCAAAAAATGGAAAAAATGCAAATAATGGGAATTGCAACGTACCTAATCATGAATATATGGATGGTGGTTTTTCGAGTATTTTTATGTCTAGAAATCGAGTAAGAAGCTGGGATGAAGTTTCATTTACTATTCAAGCAGGCGCCAGACATGCTCCTCTGCATCCACAAGCTCCAAAAATGAAATTTATTGAGCAAAATATTGCAGCATAATGGAAAGTATAAAATTTGAAAATGAGTTTTATTTAGTTAGAGAATTAGTAATTCCTGAATTTGGATATGTAAAAGTAAGCACATTAGGTTTAAATTTTAAAATGATGCTTGATGATGGTTCTTACTTTTCAGAGAAAGCAAGGATTTTAGATGAAGATATTTTCTTTTATGTAGAGTTAAATCAAATAATGTTTAATGAATATCAATTGATTAATCTACTAAAGAGTGAATTATGATTCAATTTCAATTTTTTCCAAGGTCACAAGGAATTACACCAAAAATAAAAGCCATAATTGACTGTTTTGTTGAGGCAAATGGTAAAATTGATTCTGATTATAAAAATCTCAACAGTAATGCGGTCTTAAAAGAATTATCTGAGCCATTAACTAAACTTGGGTTTAAAGTTGAATTAAGTAAATCAAAAGATGATAAAATAAATGTGCCAGTATTATTTGGATTTAATGACCAAATTGATAAATGTTTTAACGCTGATGCTCTAAACGATGATGGTACTATTGTAATTGAAGTTGAAGCTGGAAGAGCAACTGAGAACAATCAATTTTTAAAAGATATTTTTCAAGCATGTATGATGTTTGGAGTTGAATATTTGGTTATTGCTGTTAGAAATATTTACAGAACACATAAAGATTTTGAAATTGTATATACATTTTTGGAAACACTTTATATTTCCAATAGGATGCATTTGCCATTGAAAGGTATATTACTTATTGGGTACTGACCGCGTGAGGGATTGAAGCGGTTACCCCACAGCGAGGAACGAGCGAGGAGTAAAAGCGGAAAGCCCGACCCGCAGGGGCACGCCCAAATAAAAAACAGTAAAAGCATTTGAATATGCTCTTTTAAAAGAATTCTATCAACGATTAAAAACCCCTAATAACAACGTAATTATTGTTGAAAGTGAACCATACAATACTGCAAAATCTTGTTTTGAAAGTTTTTGTGAAGATGAACAAGGATTTTATTCTCTTGTGTCTAGTGCTTCAATAAACTTTCTTGTTGATATTGAACCTCGCTTATCTAATAGTATCAGTCCTGAAGATACCTTGCAACTTGAAATTGTTTCTGATAGTGAAGGACAATCTGGTGATGTTAGAGATGTTTTAGCAATTCGCTTACTTCAAAAATGGGAAATAGGTATCTCAGCAAAAAATAATCACAGAGCAGTAAAGCATTCTAGATTATCACAGAAGATTGATTTTGGTGAAAAATGGCTTGGTGTACCCTGCTCAAAAAAATATTTTGAGGAAATCAAACCAATTTTTGATTATTTGACTGCATTGAGGGAAATGGACAAAGATACAACGTGGACTTCTATTCCTGATATGCATCAGAAAATATATGTTCCATTACTTGATGCCTTTAAACGAGAGTTACAACGATTAAATGATGAGAATCCGGAGATTGTACCACAAAAACTTGTAGAATATTTAATTGGAAATAAAGATTTTTATAAAGTAATTAAAGGAAAAAACAAAGTAGAGATTCAAGCCTATAACTTACATGGGACACTAAATTTACCTTTTGATAAAGTAAAACCTAAAGCGAGAATTCAAAAGCTTAAATTGCCAACAAGATTGATTGAAATTGTTTATGACAATAACTCTGTCACAACTATGATTGTCTCTCTCAGTGAGGGTTGGCAAATTTCTTTTAGAATCCACAGTGCAAGTTCAAGAGTTGAACCGTCTTTAAAATTCGATATTAATTTGATTAGCGCACCCCATACACTCTTTAACAATCATATTTTTATTGGGGAGAAGTAAGTTCCTTCTTAAAAACACAATAGAAAGTCCTGTTTTTTTACTAATAATTTTAAACAAGAAATTGGCAAAATGTACCTCATGCGATAGGTTTACCACTGTACTCCCATCGTTTGATTTACCCAAAATGTGGTTTTAGTCTTTAATTGTTGAATATCGCAATCGCTTTCGGTAATATCGACAGTAAGATTTTGGATTTCCTGCTGTTTAAAAGCGTTTAAAACCGGAATAAGGCTTTCAAATTCAGTGCATTGTGTTTGCAACATAGCATTTCTGATGAATTCGTTTTCTACCGTTTCATCCGATAACATAAGCCGATTACTTTCCAACCAAATTCCTGTAATAATTAAGCCTGCAAGCGCTGAACGTTGTGCTTGTATCAAGTCAGATGTGACAGAGGTATAGGCTTGGTTTAGGATTTGAAGCAAACTGTCCGATGTATAGACATTTCGCTCAATTTTTTCAACCGCAAAAAGAATTTCATCCCGAGGTAAATCCAATGCAAAAAATCGACTTTCAAGCTCTGCTGCATATTCCATGCTTAAATTTACACGGTTAAAATAGCGCAGGTAGCTTAAATCTGCAAGTAAAATGCCGGTTTGCAAAGCAATCTGCTCATAATTTTCCGGCATTAGAATTTTGTTTGGCATGAGTGTTTCCTGAAAACTTATGTTTGCATGCTCAAGCGGGGCAATCATGTCTTGATAACTCGGAATGCTGTCTGGGAGTAATTGAATATCTTCGCTGATTGCACTTTCATCAATTACAAATTCGGACTCCTGCTTTTGTCCACAGGAAAAAACCAGTAAACAACATAGCATTAAAATGAATTGCGTTTGTCTCATTATTTCCAATATATTTCATCGGCAAAAATCCAGCCTTCGCCACCGTATCCAAGGTGCCATTCTGGAATGTCGCCGTAAGTTTTTGCTTTAATTTTTATGTATCTCACCTTTTGGGTTGCGAAATTTATTCCAATATCTTCAACAAAAGCACCATATTTATCATCGCTGATTTCAGCTTTCTTAATTCCTGCTTTTTGAAATTGTTTTGACTGATTTGCAAGATAAAATTCAACGTCTGTCGGCATCCAAATCCAGCTTTTAATGTCTTGTAAAAAACCGACATGAACCGATGAGATTTCCATTGCTCTGCCCAAATCAACAATAGCAATTAAATCTTGAGCATCATATCCTTGCCATTCTCCTGTGCGGAAATCATTGCCTCCACGGATACCATCAATCAGGGCTGTATTTCCGCCGGCATTATATTGATTACTGTATTCTGAAAATAGCTCAATACTCACTCTGTCATCAATTTTTTTGTATTTCCCAACAACAATGCCGCTTTGCTTTTCGCCCTGCATAGCAATGCATTGTATCTTAGCATCATCATAAATTGTAATGGGATCTGAATAAATATTTGAGTTTTGATTTGGTTGACTGCCGTTGGTGGTATAAAAAATCATAACATCTGCTTGCTGTGGTGTGTGAATTTTTATTTGCAGCGAATCGGAGAAACTCCGTTGTGCAGGTGTCGTTATCGGGCTGATAATGATTGGCTCCTCGGTAATTCGTGATGTGAAAATTGCATCCTCATTACTACCAAAGTCTTTGTTTGGTGTTGCTCCCATCACAAAATGCAGGTTGCCGCCTTTCATGATTTGTTCATGTTCGATGTATGACTTGTTCCATGGCTTTCCATTTATCTCTACCGATTGAATATAAATATTTTTATCGCTGAGATTTTCGGCAGTAATTTCAAACTGTTTTCCGTTTTCAAGTTGGATAATTGCTGTATCAAACATGGGCGAGCCAAAATCGTAAATTCCGCTTGCCGGATTTACCGGATAAAAACCAAGCGCACTAAAAACGTACCATGCCGACATTTGTCCGCAATCTTCATTGCCTATATAGCCGTCGGGTTGGTCGCTGTACATTTCATTCATGATTTGTTTTACTAATTCCTGCGTTTTCCATGGCTTTCCGCAGTAATTGTACATGTATGCAATGTGGTGGCTGGGTTCGTTTCCATGCGCATATTGCCCAATGAGCCCTGTAATATCAACCTGATGTCTGCCGCTGGTTTCATTATCCGCAGCAAAAAGTGAATCTAACAAAGCATCCATTGCATCCGGGCCGCCAAGCATGTCCATCCACCCATGGATATCCTGAGGAACATAAAAACTGTATTGCCATGCATTTGCTTCGGTATAATTGAAGTTTACTTCGGCAGGATCAAATGGAGAAAACCAACTCCCATTCACACGTGCACGCATGAGTTTTGTATCAGGATCAAAATGATTTTTGTAATACTGTGCCCGTTGGATGAATGTTTTATAAACATCATCTTTTCCCATTTGCTTTGCCATTTGTGCGATACACCAATCATCATAAGCATATTCTAAAGCCTTGGAAACTGATTCGTGTTCATCTTCAACGCCAATATATCCTTTGGAAATAAATGCCGGTAATCCGAGATGATCCATTGTTGCAGAATGAACCATCGCTTCGAGCGCAAGTTCTGCATCAAAATCATCAATGCCTTTGGCATAAGCATCTGCAATAACAGGGATAGCATGATAGCCAATCATGCAACCGGTATAATTTCCTGCAAGCTCCCAAACCGGCAGTTGTCCGCCCTGCTCATATTGGGCTAAAAAAGTTTTAATAAAGTCGTTTGTTCGTTTGGTTTGGGTAATAGTAAACAGCGGATGCGTTGCCCGATACGTATCCCAAAGTGAAAAAACAGTGTATTGCGTGTGGTTTTTTGCCTGATAAATTTTATGGTCGATTCCCCGATATTTTCCATCTACATCGGTGAAGAGATTGGGCGCAAGATAAGCATGATAAAGCGCTGAATAAAACACCTTTTTTTTGTACTCATCACCACTTACGACAATGTCGCTGAGTTCATCATTCCATGCAGATTTTGCACGGGATTTTATAGACTCAAAATCAAATTTATCGGTTTCTTGTTCGAGATTTTGTTTCGCACCCTCTATGCTGACAGCAGAAATCCCAACCTTCACGATAAGTACCTTGTCTTTCAAATCATTAAATCCGGCAATGACTTTAATACCTTTTCCGTAGGCATCAAACGCATCGTTGATATCTGCATCATTAATTTTATAAAAAATTGAATTGATTGGTTCGGAAAAACGGGCATAAAAATACACATGCTGATCTTCAGCCCAAGCTTGTGAGCGACGAAATCCGGAAATATCCGTTTCATTAATCTGCTTAAATCCCGATTCAAGTACTTCGTCACGGTGGGCAAGGTCAATCATCATGTATGCCGTGTCGTTATTGTTGTAACGGTATTTGTGAACTCCTGTCCGTTCGGTAACAGTAAGTTCAACATCTACATTCGGTGTTTCGAGATGCACAGCATAGTAACCGGGTGAAGCAATTTCTGTGTCATGACTAAAAACAGAACCATAACCGGGTTCATCAAAGAAATATCCGCTATCATAGGTGTATTTTCCACTCATTGGCATGAAAAGAATATCACCGTAATCTGAAACTCCGGTTCCGCTAAGATGTGTATGGCTGAATCCGTAAATAATTGAATCTGAATAGTGATATGCAGAGCAGCCGTCCCATCCCGTTAAACGAGTATCAGGGCTGAGTTGAACCATTCCGAAAGGCATACTTGCCCCCGGATACGTATGACCATGTCCTCCGGTACCAACCATGGGATTTACATATTGGCTCAGGTCATGAATTGTTTTTTTATGTTTTGGAATAAAGAAAGTGACAAATACGAGTGCTGCAATAAATGCAAGCATAAAAAGTATCGGAAACGTTTTGCGATTTTTCATGAATTAGATTTTTGTTTGCTCAAAAATAAGAAAATCTCACAAAGGCGATAAATAAACTGGATTATAATTAGTGTCTGCAAGAAAACTATTGTTTTTCAGTCTCTGATAAGAAAACGTCAAAGATAAGACTTTCGATGTTTCTGAAACCAAGGAGTCCGCCAGCCGGCGGATCGACTGTTTTAGAAACGAGAATAACGCAATATTTGGCGTTTTCTTGCAGAGACTAAATACTAATTTTGGTAATTTGAAATTGGTGCATATGAATAATGCGGGTTAATAGTTTCACTCGCTATGTCGTAATAAAAAAAGGCTCCTGAAAACGGAGCCTTTGTT
>CAYOUD010000002.1:0-43727 GCA_964407055.1 uncultured Bacteroidales bacterium
GTGCAGCCAAAATTATGGAAATTTTATTGCATTATCCCGATAGTGCTTCAAAAAAAATCATTGTCTATGAAAAACGCTGAAAATCTTGATGCGAAAGAATTATTAGAAGTCCCCTTAAAAAAGATGATTGGAAATGGATTCAATTTCAGCAGAAAACCGCAGATAGATTTAGTTTAACGGTGGCGTTTATGAAACGTTGAGGATTTCAATGCACTGCACTTTCAACTCGTTGGTATGTTTATTAAATGTTCTCATGTTTAAATTTACCACCTGCTGCCCAATGACATATGACACTTTGTTACCTGCTGGGCGTTCTCTTCGTTTCATTCAAGCTACTCCATTTTCAATTTAGCACTGCCCCGATTTTGTTTTCTGGGTCGGCAAAAAAGCGTTGGCAAACAGATAAGCGCTCCCCGATTTCTTCATCGGGATGTGCTTGGCTGTGTATGCTGGCTATTTTAGTTTCCTTGCCGCTAACTCGTTTACAAGCCTACCCACCGACCTAATTATCTCATCTGTAATATATTGTGTTCGTGTACTGAGATTCGTCTGCCTATCAGCTCCTGACAGCAATCAAGCACTGAAAAGCAGGCAGGGAAACTTCAATCTACCAATATTGATAACAAATTGTTAAATGCTCAGATTGAGAAAGCTGTGTCGGATTGGTTCCTGGCTCTCCTTCCGGAATCGGACAATTCAAATTCTCAAAATAGCTTTCCCAATACGGCAGGCGATTGCCCGCAGAATCAGAAAAGGACATGGGCATAAGCTGGAAAATTGGGCGGTTTTCTTCATCAAGGTAAGTTTCATAAACCAGCTCGCTACAATAAAAAGCCTGATTATGCATGGCAAAAACAGAATCGTAAGGCATTCTCATAAACGAAACTGTTTTTTCCACGGGATTCTGTAAATGAAGCCTCGATTTGACTCGATAAGCGACAACCATAGGGGTTCCTTCCGGAGATTTCGCAGAACTGCTTAGAAATTGTGCCAAAGAAACTTTACGAACTCCATATTCAGGCACGGCATCAATAACAAACGTTTTATCTCCATCAGTTTCAACAATCCCGACATGTGAAAAAGCCAATTTTTGACGATCACCGGTTGATTGAATAATTGCATCAGAAAAATCGTTCTCCTCACTCAACTGAAACAATAAATCACCTGAAAGCGGAGTATAATGCTTTGTATCACATGAAGAAATAAAAAACAGGAGCAAAATAAAAATCAAATGACGATTTCGTGGATTACAAATGATTGTCATAATAAAAAGCTAAGATTGAGACAAATAAAAAGCATCGAGCTTATTAAAAAATCAAAAACAAAAGTGCTGTAAGCAATCCAACTGCCAAAACACCAACGAACAGATTTCTGGCAAAACGCACTTGTCTGCCTTTCTTATCAAGCTCATATTTTGCTGCCAGCTTTTTAATCATCGAGGCAATGTGTTCAAATGCGTTATCATCTTTTCGGATAAACAATGCAGGCGTGTAATTACCGGCTGTCTGTTTAATATTAACATTAACTTTTCCTGAAAGCATTAACACCTCAGCATCTGGATTATGATGTTTTATGATTGGCAATAATTCCATTCCGGTTTTTGCATCCGGCTCATCACCGCTTTTTAGCATATAATCCAAAATGACAATTTTCTGATTGCGCCGAAATTTATTGTCATGAATAAAATGTCTCATGAATTTTTTCCCGGAGTTGTAAGTATGCAGATTATGTGGCAAGTCTAATTGAAAACGTTTTCTGAAATAATTCAGATAAATATCATCATCATCCACAAAATATACATCTATGACATAATCTTTGCTCATACTAAAAATTCGAACTTGGTTTACGATCCTTGAGCGACTCTTTCTCTTTATCACGCTCATAATTTATTGCCCTTTCGGGATCAATATCTGACACAAAATACCAATTTCCTTTGTCAAATTCAAATGCATCGTAAGAATAATCAGAACCGTAATATTCAAAATACCCGATAAGCTTAGGATCAGAGGGAGAAAGATGATCTAAAACAATGATATCTTGCTTTTCATTAAATCGCAAAATCATCTGTGTTCTAATGGTATAGGTGGAAATTAGTCGCATTTCACGCGACCTACCAATTCGCAGTCGCTTTTTTCCGAAATTGGGCAAATTATGTCTATCAAATTCAAGGGTTTCCACAATTTTTTGCTGAGTCAATGCATTTCTTCCACGCCAACCTAATAAGGTATAAACCGTAGAATTCTTATAAGATTTCTCAATAATCTCATAATAAATTGCACCATACCATTCGGCATGGCTACTGTATTTACGCTCTAAAGAATCCCGTAAAATGTAAAAATCTTTTAACTCATAAACGAGCAATTCATCTTTTTTTGGTTGATATTGTATGAACCCATAACAAGTATGTGTCAAATCATCAAAAAGTAAATTCCAGGTAAACAAACGCAATTTTCCATCATCAGACTTTAAAACAGAAATACGTTTCAACGAATCAACCGGAGCATCAATACTATCCGGATTTTTTAAAATAGATTTCAGGATTGTTTTCACCTCACGGTTAGCTTCAAGCTTATCGTCGTCTTTATAATAACTTGCAGCATTTGTCAGCGTCTCATCAATTTGCTGAATATCACTCAGGAAAGCATCGTTTTCTTGAGCAAACAAAACGCCAGACAAGGAAAAACCCATTATAATTATGATACTTACTATTTTCATCACTTAGCAAACGTACAACGTTCGTGCAATATTTCATTCCAGCTCATCTAAAGCCTGTTTAATTAGCTGAATTGTTTCTTTAATTTGATTTTCTGAGATAATTAAAGGGGCACCAATTCGAAACGCATTGGGTTTAAACAGAAACAAGTCAGTAATAAAGCCAATACGTGCTCCAATTGCCATAACTTTCGCAGCTTGTTCAGCGGTTTCCATTTCAATACCGATAAATAAACCTTTTCCCCACAGCTTTTTGATTTTCGGATGCTTGAGCTGAGAAAAATACAGTGCTGCTTTTTCCTCAACTTGTGAAATTAAATCATCCCGAAGCAAAACTTTCAGATTAGCGAGTGCTGCGGCGCAAGACACAGGATGTCCGCCAAAGGTGGTAATATGACCCAGTATGGGATTGGTTTTAAAACTGTCCATTACTTGTTTGTTGGCAACGAATGCGCCTAA
Source organism: uncultured Bacteroidales bacterium (assembly GCA_964407055.1). Classification (GTDB taxonomy): domain Bacteria; phylum Bacteroidota; class Bacteroidia; order Bacteroidales; family ML635J-15; genus JAQIBY01. The sequence continues at coordinate 3,172 of CAYOUD010000002.1, forward strand.
AGGCATACCTCCTCCAAACGCTTTAGCAATACAAAGTATATCAGGAATTACATTCCAATGTTCATGTGCAAATAATTTTCCGGTACGACCAAAACCTGTTTGAATTTCATCAAAAACCAATAAAGCGCCAATTTCATCGCAGCGATCGCGTAATTTTTTAAGGTAATCATCATCTGGAATACAAATTCCGGCCTCTGATTGAATCGGTTCAAGCACGACAGCGGCGGTTTTTTTGGTGATTTGCAGCAAATCGCTCTGATTATTAAAACGCAATTGCCTAATATCGGGTAACAAAGGACGATAATTTCGCTTAAATGTTTCATCACCGAGCAAACTTAAAGCACCGTGGGTACTTCCGTGGTATGCATTTTTAAAAGCAATAATTTCAGAACGCCCAGTGTATCGTTTTGCCAGCTTCATTGCACCTTCGATTGCCTCAGAGCCACTGTTGACATAATACACAGCGTTTAATTTATCGGCAAGGTTTTCAATTAACAGTTCGGCGAGTTCAATCTGTACAGGCTGCACAAACTCCCCATAAACCATGATATGCATATGTTTATCAATCTGATCTTTAACCGCTTTTACAATTTCTGGATGCTGATGTCCCAGATTACTAACGGAAACACCGGAAACCAAGTCATAAAATTTTTTACCATCCTGATTATAAATAAAAACACCCTCTGCCCTACTAGCCTCAAAACCCATAGGAGCTTCAGAAGGTAAGCCAAGATACTGCATAAACAGATTGCGCATGCTTGGATTTTGCATATTAATTCATCAAATTTAAACGATTAAACAAATCATCTTTATAAGATTTCCCGATTGGGATATGTACGGTTTCATTGTTCACCTTCATGCTTATGCGATTCCCTGAAATTTGCTTTATATGGGCAAGATTCACAAAATAGGAACGATGCACACGAACAAAATTATCATTAGGCAATTCGTTTTCAATGGCTTTCATTGTAAAATGAATTAGAAATCGTTTTTCTGAAGATTGCAGTGACACATAATTTTCCTGTGCTTCAACAAAAAGGATTTCTGAAAACTTTATACGGACGAGGGTTGAATTCTCCCGAATAAAAATTTCATCCTTCAATTTTGGTTCATTGTCACCGGAAGCCTGTTTTTTGGGGCTTGCTTTTCCATTTTCAGCTTCAACATCCTCAATTGCACGCATTACTGCTTTGTAAAACCGTGCATAAGTAATGGGCTTCAATAAATAATCCGTGACGTCATAATCAAATGCATTAATCGCATATTTTTCTTTCCCTGAAATGATAATCACTTTTGGATATGTTCGCATATTGTCGAGCAATTCCAAGCCTGTCATCTCCGGCATTTCGACATCCAGAAAAACGATATCGACTTGTTCATTTTCGGCAAGTTCAGACAATGCAATTACGGGGTTTTCAAATGATCCCAACAAATTCAACCGCTTGGTTTTTCGCACAAATTCTTCGACTAACTTTCGGATAATTAAATCGTCATCAATGATAATACAGTTTAACATAGCCCTCTTATTATTAACAATCAAAGTTAATATATTTTTCAATAATCACCAGCTAATTTGATGTATTTCAGTTTGAAGGCAATTGATTTTACAGTATTTTAACACATTCATGAGGAAATCAAGTTTGCCAGTACTAAAGCATTCTAATGAATACTGCTTTGTCGCGGTGCAATACAAGCGATTTTGAATCAGGATATCTTTCGTTCTACGGGCAATGGCTTCCGCAGGATTAATAAGATTGACGTTTGGACCTGCAATTTTTCGGATTTCCTCAGCAAAAAGTGGATAATGCGTACAACCCAATACAATTTGATCCACATTTTTCTGCAACATAGGTTGGATAAGTGTTTTAAGCAAGACAACTGTCTCAGCACTATTAATTTGATCGGATTCTGCAAGTTCTACCAAGCCTCTTCCTTCAATATAGTGGATGTTTATGTATTGTCCATAAAGTTCATGCTTTTCCTTAAATAGTTTTCCTCCCAATGTTCCTTTTGTGGCAAGCACCCCAATATTTCCAGTTTTAGACAGTAAACTGGCGGGTTTAACTGCCGGCTCCATCCCAATAAAAGGAAGGTCAAAGTTTTGTCTAAGATAATCAATTGCTGCAGCTGTGGCAGTATTACAAGCAACCACAATTGCTTTCACACCTTTATCAAGGAAAAATGATGTTATCTTTTCAGCGCGCCGGATAATTTCGTCTTCAGACAAATTACCATAGGGTGCATGTGCAGAGTCAGCAAAATAAAGAAAGCTTTCATGTGGCATTAGTTCAACTAACTGTTTCAAAACAGTTAGTCCCCCGACACCGGAATCAAACACACCAATTTTTGCCTTGCTTAAACTCATACCCAAAAATACAAAAAAGACCATTAAAAATGGTCTTCTATAAAGTATTTATAACGAAATTACAAACTCAATTTTGCTTTCACTTTTTGGGTTATACTGATGCTGTCATCTGATTTATACAATAACATTGAAGCATCATAGATATAAGTAAATCCCTCTTCATTGGCAACATCTTTAATTGCTGTACGGATTCTTTCATAAATTGGTTGCAACAGTTCACTTTCTTTTTCCTGCAAGTCAGTTTGAGCACGCATTTGAAAGTTTTGAATACGTTGCTGTAAACCTGTCCACTCCTCTTCTTTATCCTGTTTCAGAGTAGCTGGCCATGTTTCTGAATTCTCCATGTACTCATTGTACTTTGATTCCAACTCGGCATTCATAGTCACCAATTGATTTTCCAATTGTTTTGAATACTGTTGTAATTCCTGCTCAGCTTGCGTTCTTTCGGGCATAATCTGGAAAACAGAATCTACCTGTACATGTCCCAGTTTTAGCTTTTGTGCGTATGAGTTATTCATTCCCACAAAAAGCAATATCATGCTTGCTAATAATCCAATACGTTTCATATAATATAATTTAAATTTTGACAAATATAATGATTAATTTTTGTAACCCAACTTTCTCAACACATCATCGCTTTTGTCGTGTTTAGGGTCAGTATAGAGCATATTCAAGCTATTTGCGGTATCAAAAATCACAGCAAAATTTCCTTCCTGCGCAATTTCTTTCACTGCATTAAAGATATCATCCTGAATGGGTTTTAATAATTCTTTGCGTTTTGAAAACAACATGCCTTCTCGACCGAAATACTTTTGTTGTAAATTGCGAAGTTCTTTTTCATTTTGTACGACTTCATCTTCGCGTTTAATTTTTTGTTCTTCAGTAAGAAATACTTTTTCAGCCTGAAAATCTTGGTACAATTTTTCCACCTGATTTTTAGCTTCATCTACTTCAGATTGCCATTGACCTGAGAGCTCGTCGAGTTGTTGTTTTGCTGTTTCATACAGAGGAATATTGTTCATGATATATTCCGTATCAACATACGCATATTTTTGAGCATTCACAGCAAAAACGCTTAATACGATTGCGATAAAGGTTACAAATATTTTTTTCATAACTTACTATTATTTTTGATTTCAGAGATTTCTATGCAAATAACAGACCAAAGTTTTTATTTTTAAAATTGTTGTCCAATAATAAAGTGGAATTGAGCTCCATTCACACCTGTTTTACCTTCAATATTATCAAATCCATAGCCCCAATCCACACCAAGCATACCAATCATTGGCATATAAATGCGAACACCGAAACCAGCAGATCGTTTCAAATCGAAAGGATCATAGTCCTTAAAGTCATACCATGCATTTCCTGCTTCAAGGAAAGCAATACCATAGAAAGTCGCTGTCGGATTCAATGACAAAGGATACCTCAATTCGAGACTAAATTTGTTGTAAATATTCCCTCCTGATTCGGGGGTCAGTGAATTATTGGTATATCCTCTCAACCCAATGGTTTCACGTCCGTAAAGGTTATAACCATAAAGTCCGTCACCACCCACCTGAAAACCTTCAAACGGACTTGGTCCGACATCGCTGTTATAATGTGCGAGGAATCCAAATTCAAATTTTGAATTCAGGACAAGTGCTCTGCTTCCTCCGTCTTTCGAACCAAACAAAGTGGTAAACCAAGAACCCTTAAATTTCCATTTATGATATTCTATCCATTTATATTTTTCGGTAGGATCCATTGTTGTGTAATCTGCAGAGCTCATTAAAGAGAAGGGCGGGGTTAGCTCTATACTCATGCTCAAATCGCTTCCTCTGGTTGGAAAAATCGGATTTGGACCACTACTTTTCCTTCCGAATACAGCTTTAAAATTGACGTTATTTGAGCTTCCATCTGAATAAATAAAACCTGACCATTGATAAATATTATAGTTTTTGTATCCTAATTCGGTGTATAGCGTAAAATAGTCATCCGGCCATTTTAAGCGTTGTCCCAGGCCCGCAGATGCACCAGTAACATAAAAGTGCTGTTCAGTACTATCAGAACCGTAAATTTGGCGCGAATTATATAACGAAACTGAAAGTGAGTTTGGTTTTTTACCACCCAGCCAAGGTTCCACAAAACTCACAGAATACGATTGGTAGAAAGGACCACTTGCCTGAGCCCGAAGGCTTAAACGCTGCCCGTCACCTGCAGGTAATGGTCTGTATGCTTTGGGATCAAAAAGTTTCTTGAGTGCAAAGTTATTAAATGTCAAGCCTAAGGTTCCGACAATCATTCCGGCGCCATATCCTCCGCTTAATTCAATTTGGTCAGACGGTTTTTCTTCAACAATGTATTCTAAATCAACGATGCCTCTTTCCTGATCTGGTTCAAAATTCACATTCAGTTTTTCAGGATCGAAATATCCGAGTTGCGCCAATTCCCGAATTGTCCGTTGAATTTCAGACCGTTTATAAAGTTCTCCTGGTCTGGAGCGGATTTCACGCATAATTACGTGGTCGTTAGTTCTTGTATTACCGTTTATGCTTACCCGGTTCACCCTAGCTTGCTTTCCTTCATAAACCTGCATTTCCAAATCAATGGAATCACCTTCTACGTTAACTTCAACTGGTGTAATATTTGAGAATAAATATCCATTATCCTGATAAAGCGAAAAGACTCCAGCCTCACCGAGCAATCGCTCTTCGAGAAACGTTTGATTATAAATATCTCCGGCTTCAATACCTAAAGCCATTGTGAGTTGTTTGTCTGTATATTTCGTATTTCCAGTCCAGTCAATATTACGGAAGAAGTATTGTTTTCCCTCGTCAATAACCAATTTTAAACCAATTGTTTTTTCATCCTCATCATAAATCGAATCCTTAACAATTTTTGCATCCCGAAATCCTTCTTCGTTATATTTCCGAATGACATTTCGTTTATCTTCTTCAAAGTCTGATGCAATAAATTTCGAGGCTTTATAAAATCTCCACCATGCTTTTTCCTTAGTATTTTTCATGGTTCTGCGGATTTTCCCGTCCTCTAGTTTTTCATTTCCGACAATGTTCAGTTCTTCGATTTTTATTTTTTCTTTTTTATCGATATTAATAAAAAGAATGATTGAATTTGGCAAGCTTGTATCTTGTTCCTGCTGTACATTCACTTCAACATTTAGGAATCCTTTATCAACAAAATAATCTTTTACGCCTTTATCAATTTTCATCAAGATATTTTCTGTCACCTGCAATCCTTGAACGAGTTTTAAATTTTCGCGTAAATCATCCGCTTCGCCTTTTTTCACTCCTTTAAAGGAAAATTTGGAAAGTCGTGGACGCTCCGCCAGCTCTATATTAAGAAATATTCGATTATTAATAACCCGATCCGCTACAATTTTAATGTCAGAAAACAAACCCTGCTCCCATAGTTTTTCAATCGCCTGAGTAATATCTTCACCAGGAACCATAACGGTATCGCCAACTTGCAGACCCGTTAAATGAATCAAGACAACCGGATCCAGATATTTTACTCCCAGCACTTGAATACCACCAATTTCATATTCTTTAGGATTTGAGTAATCAACTTTTGACAGTTCGTTCTGAATAGAAATCTGGGCGAAGGAGCTTAAGCTCAATCCCAGTAAAATTACGATGTTAAATAAGAGTTTCTTCATTCCTTCTTCGCTTGCTACAATTGTTCACTGGTTTTTCCAAACCGTCTCTCGCGTGATTGATAATCAATAATGGCTTTATACAATTCCTTTTCTTTGAAATCAGGCCATAATGTATCAGTAAAATATAATTCGGCATATGCCATTTGGAAAAGCAGATAATTACTTAATCTCATTTCTCCACTGGTACGAATAATCAATTCGGGATCAGGCATATTTTTGGTTGACAAATAGGATTTAAACATATCAATATCTAAATCCTGTATTGCTATATTGTTTTGTTTTACGTCGTTTGCAAATGCTTTGGCTGCCTGAACAATGTCCCATTGTCCGGAATATGATAATGCCAAGGTCAAGCACATACGTTTTCCGTCGCTCGTATTTTGAATTGTTTTTTGCAGTTTTGCACTTACTTTTTCTGGTAACCGGTCTAAGTCTCCGATGGCGTTTAATCGAATTCCATTATCTTTTAATGTAGAAAACTCGGCTTCTAAACTATCCACTAAAAGATTCATCAGACCACTTACTTCATCGCCGGGACGTTTCCAGTTTTCAGATGAAAATGCGAAAACGGTTAAATAATTCACTCCAAGTTCTGCGGCGGCTTTGGTCACCTCTCGCACAGCTTTTGCACCACTCCTATGTCCTAATAAGCGAATACCCCCTCTTTTTTTTGCCCAGCGACCGTTACCGTCCATAATAATGGCAATGTGCTGAGGTAATCGGGAGACATCTATATGTTTTTTTAAATCTGACATAAATTCCTTACAAAATTAATCATATGCATGACATACCAAACCACTAATTCGAAAAGCATATGACAATGTGATTCCGGCATATGAATACCAGTCATCATTAGTAATAAATCCCAATTGCTTATATCGATTGGAAGTTGTCACAGGGACTCTTGCTTCGTCATAAATATCGTAGTCTTCGCCTGTAACATCATCCAACATATCTGTATTTGTTTTTCGAAAAGCCCATTCAGCGCCAAAAACAATTCGCTCAGTTAAATTAATTTTAATTCCAACGGCTCCGGGAATGACCAGTGCAAATTTATTTTGGGCATCGGCGGTATAGCATGCTCCAATACCCAAATCAATATACGGAGTAAAAAATTTCTTTTTCACTTCCCCAATTTCATAAATAAGGAAATTAAATTCAACCTGAACTGCTCCCTCAGTAAGTTGGGTTTCGAATGCGTGATTTCTAAGATTTTGATATTGCCATCTTGAATTTGCATCGTCACCTTGGACATGAGAATAGAATGCGCCAAATTTCAATGCGACCCGCGAATTAAAGTGTTGTTTATAAAATGCTCCATAATTTAATCTGGGGGAATAAAAGTGCTCTGTCCAATTTAATTCTCCGAGATAATAGGTTCCTCCGAAATGCACTCCAATTTCGCCATATTGCTGTGAAGATGCAGGAGTTGCCAAGCATAAAAAAACAAATAGCCCCGAAATACTTCGGGACATTTGATTTAATATTTTGCTTTTAAGAATTGTCTTAATCATCTTTTTCACAGCTCAACCTTACGAATGTCGCACTAAAAACGAAACAGCAAAAGAAATAGTATTTTCGACTGTGATTTTTTTAGAATTTCGGCAAACCACGACCTCTAGGACGCAATTTATATGTCACATTCAGTGTGAGGAACATATATGAATCATTATATCGTGAATCTCCTCTCTGATTGTAAGCTGCAGCACCTGCCCAATCGTCAGAACGATCTGCCAAAGCTTGTGCAACCGGGTCAGCAAATAAAGCGGGATCAACATACGTTGTACTCACATCGTCAATATAATCTGTCATTGCATATCGTGCACCATACTCGAACCCAACTCCCCAGTTTCTGTCAATAAGGAAATTCATTCCGAATCCGACAGGAATTGACCATGAGATTCTGGAATATTTATCACGAGTTGAAACTAAGCCTTGCCCTTCTGTGCCAAGTGGTTGCAAAGCAACCCATTCCCCATTGTATTTTGCTTTGGGATTAAACCAAAACCCGTTAATTCCGGTAAATACGTACAAACTAGGTGTATTTCCTTTTCCTCGGATACGGCGTAAATCGTAACGGTGTCCAAATTTTTCTTTAATGATATTATATTCAATATTTCCACCCAGCTCAACGATTGGTGATCTGAAGGACAAATTTCTTGCCTTTCGGTGAAAGTCATCAGTTGTGGCATCATCACCATACAACCAGCCATAAGACATTTCAACTTTAACTGAAAATGAGGGATTCAGTTTATAGCGATACCCAGCATGAAAAGCAGGACGTGTATAATTTATTTCAAAATCGCGAACAAAGTGAGATCCCACTTGACCAGCACCTCCAAGTTCGCCAAGAAAACTGGTTCCTCCTACTCCAAGAATCACTTCTTGGCGTAATTGACGCCATTGTGAGCCAAATTGTGCCTGCACAGATGTGCCAGCCAATCCGAAAATTATAAATGCAATAAAGAGCTGTTTCATATTTTATTTATTTAATTCACAAACATATAACAAAATGAGATGTTCGATATTAAGTTGAAATTAATTCCTAATATCCACCCCCCACATTAATTTTTTCTGCAATGTGCTAAAGTAGTTAATATTAAATAACTTTACAAGATTAATTTGAAAATTTGCTTTTTTTATCAAAATTTCATCTCTAAACACCCGATGTACAGAGCGATAGTCGAGCGATAATTTTGTAGATTCTCTTTTTTCCTCAAGTTTTAATCGTATGCTTCCCTTGTCAGATAAAACTAAGGGTCGAACAGTAAGATTGTGTGGTGCAATCGGTGTAATAATAAAGCTTTCACTTGCCGGATGAACAATTGGTCCTCCACAGGATAGTGAATATGCAGAGGATCCGGTAGGAGTGCTTACAATCAGTCCATCAGACCAATATGTATTAATAAATTCATCGTTATACCAGGCATGGATTTTTATCATCGATGAACTTGCATGTTTTTGGAGGGCAACTTCATTTAATGCAAAATTAATTCCCTCAAAGTCATCTTGTCCTGTCTCAATTTCTAATAAAGAGCGTTTTTCAAGACAATATTCGTTACTCATAATTTGATTTAATGCCTGAGGGATCATGTCGACAGAAACATTCGACAAAAATCCTAATCTCCCACTGTTTATTCCCAAAATCGGAATTTCTTTGTCCTTAACAAAAGTCACAGTTTCCAGCAAGGTTCCATCGCCACCAATGGAGATCATCATGTCAATTGCCTTTAAGTCAGATTCATGACAAAATGTTGCTGCACAGTCCGGATTGTAATGTACTTTTTCACGAATAAAATCAGCAAATGGCTCATAGATAACATAAGTAACCTTATGCTTTTTTAATTCTTCAAATATCTGAATAATACTACCATTAAATGATTTATTAAATCGTCTCCCGTAAATTGCAACTTTCATGCTAAAAGGTTTTATAAATGGGTGTTCGAATTGTTGCAAATATACCAAAAGCTTTTTGATTTGTCACCGCAACATGAAAACCAATGCTTCTGTCATAATATGTCACAAAATCGAGACCTACTCCACTACTGTAAAGAAGCTTATTTTCAAGCCCTTGATCCCAAAGTGAAGACTGATTGCTGTTTACATATGCAAGGTCAAAAAAGCCATAACAATACACTGAAAAAGCAAAGGGTTTAAACTGCTCAATCGGAATAATTTCGTTAAACATCGCTTTGGATTGAAAAACTTTAAGGCGTAAGGTTTCATTCAATCCATAAATTGCATTTCCCAAAACCATTCGATATTCAAATCCTCTCGGATAATAATCATAACCAAGCATACTTGCAAAGATAAACGGCACATGCGATTCATTCATCAAATGTGCGGAAATATAGGCTTCCGATGCCAAACTTAATTGTGGATTTAGCGGCAGGAAATAATCGAAATTCAGTTTTGCCATAAGCAAATTCACACCGGAGCGCATTGCCCCTATTCCATATTTCTCAACGCTTACAGATAAAAAATACCCATCAGTTGGATAGTATCTAACATCACGAAAATCGATGTCATACTTAAGATAGAATGACAAAAATGATGATTGATTATTTTGTTGAAACAGATAATTTGTGGCGACAGTATCCAGCCCATCTCCTATTTGAAAATTTCGATATTCAGCCATGAACTTGATACGCTGGTACAAATCCGGACGGTAATGGTAAATAATTCGGAAACGATTCTCTGACAAAAGATTTTCTTGGTCATCAAAAAGACACATAGGAAGGTTGTCTTCAATCGTATATAAAACTTTTGATTGCTGAAATCTGTCTGCGGAAATTTGAAATCCATGCTTCCCGTGTTTGTCAAGTGCCGGATTATCGTACATAAAACCCAATTGAGATCGGTATCCAAACCGCATTTTTAGCTTCAAAAATTCATTTCGCCCCCGGAAATTGTGTTTTTCAAAACTCAATCCGTAATTTACACGCCGCCAATCCCGGGCGTTTAAAAATGATGCAAAATTTCTATCGGCATGTTCAAGAATCGGATAAACCCAGTAATACCAACGTTCATTAAGATCAACTATTAGTACAATTTGCTCACCTGCAATTTCAAAACCCAAATTAACATTTACAAAAAGGGAGGTATTTTCAAGTCGTTGACATGCGCCTTCAGCCCATTCTGAAAACCCACCTGCGGGCATTTCATCACCCACAGAGATTCCAAGTTCGTTTAGAATAATTTGCTCCTGCGTTTGCTTATTCCCATTAATGACAATTTGCCTAACAATTTGTGCATTGACATTAATTGCAGAAATTGAAGCTGCTAAAACAATAATACAAATTATAAATTTTCCCATTAAACATTCAGGTAACTAAGAAACGACTCGTATCTTTCTCTAAACAAACGATTTTCAGCGTCATCACTCAAATATGATTCCTTAATATTATAATCAAAACGCACAAAGCTTTGTAGCATTGCTGACAAATCGTTTACATTAAGTTTCAAGGTAATATTCAGTAATGTAGAATACTCATTCCCACTCACAAAAAGGCTTAAAACCTTTGCATTATTTTCTTCAACGATACGACTGATTTCGGAAAGCGAATAATCGTGAATTCCAACTTCCAGCACAATAATTCCTCCGGGCTGGTCAGCAGCAGTAATTTTCGCGTAATTTTGAGCTAAATCCTGCAAAGTAATCACCCCCAAATAGGTTTTATCCGTGTTTAAAACCGGAATTACACTTAATTTCATTTTAGAGACAATGTCCACCAGTTCCCAAATATGCTGCGAATCAAACACATAAGGTCTAATCAAGCTTAACTTGTGATTTCCAATGGGTTCATCCCCACAATTCAAATCATAAATATCAGATTCAGAAATAAGTCCTAAAAAATCCTGATTATTAACAATTGGCAGATGTGAAACTTTGAAAAACTCCATCCATTGGAGCGCTTTATTTCCGGAATCAGACGTTTTAACTGAAGGCACAACTGTTGATATCAAATTTATCGCTAACATAATATTCGTTCGTTTATATGACAAAATCAAACACAAATTACTGTCCAATTTTGATTAACATGTAAATATAAAACTATTTATCCAAAAGAAAAGCACGAATATTTTCAATCCAATAATAAAGCCATTTTTTTGCACTAAATTATTCATCCGCATTCTGTATCTTTGCAAAAATAAGACTTAGAAATAGAAAATTAATATGACACAATTAAGCGTAAACATTAATAAAATTGCTACCATTCGCAATGCACGCGGAGGCAATTATCCGAATGTTGCAGAAGCAGCCAAAAACTGTGAACGCTTTGGCGCTCAAGGGATTACAGTACACCCAAGGCCAGATCAACGCCATATCCGCTATAGCGATGTACACGAAATTAAACCACTGATTACAACAGAGTTTAATATTGAAGGCTATCCGAATGAAGCCTTTTTACAATTAATAGAGGTCGTTAAACCCGATCAGGTAACCTTGGTTCCTGACCCACCGAATGTACTGACATCAAATGCCGGCTGGGACACAAAAACCCATCAAAGTTTCTTGAAAACTGTGATTGCTCGCATTCATAAAGCCGGAAGCAGATGTTCAATTTTTGTGGATACTGATCTGCAAAACACAGAATACGCGGTACAGTGTGGTACTGATCGCATTGAAATGTACACAGAACCTTACGCCGAAAATTATGAAAAAGACAGAGATCTGGCGATAACGCCCTTTGTTGAAACTGCAAAACTTGCACAATCTCTCGGATTAGGAATTAATGCAGGTCATGATTTAAGCTTGGAAAATTTGGCATGGTTCAGTAAAAACATTCCCTTTTTAGATGAAGTTTCCATCGGACATGCACTCATCTCAGATGCACTGTATTACGGACTTGAAAACACAATTCAAATGTATCTGCGTCAACTAAATCAAGGCACAGAATAAACAAGCGGAAAAGTTAATTGTTAGTTTCATATCAAAAAGAAATTGATACATGGAACTATTTTATCAAGAATTTGGAGAACAAAACCCTGAACCACTTATTATACTGCACGGATTATACGGCAGTTCGGACAATTGGCTAAGTTTAGGAAAGCGATTTTCAGAAAACTACAGGGTAATTATTCCGGATTTAAGAAATCACGGGCAATCTCCGCATAGCGACATTCACAGTTTTCCGGCAATGACAGAAGATTTATTTGAGATTTTCAAAAAACTTAATATTAAAAAAGCCAATCTTCTCGGACATTCTATGGGAGGAAAACTCGCCATGTTTTTCACGAGTGAATATCCGGACTTTGTTCAGCGGCTGGTTATTGCAGACATTTCACCACGTGCATACAGCGATGAAAAAAATGCACCGAATGCAAGTTTCCACAAAGCACTTATGGAAAGTTTGTTAAGCGTTGACATGAATAAATTAGATGACTATGCTGCTGCGGAAGATGCATTATCAGAAGCAATCAGTGACAAACGTTTGCGACAATTCATGATGAAGAATCTCCGTAAAACGGACAAAGGCATGGAATGGCAAATTAATTTACCGGTGCTAAAAAACCAACTTTCGGCGATAATGGAAGGACTCTATCCGGAAGATTTTAACAGCATGAAAATTAAAACGCCGAGTTTGTTTCTACGTGGAGAAAATTCAGATTATATTCCGCTTGGAGATTTTAATTTGATTCAGCACATTTTTCCCAACTCACGGATACTGACAATTCCTAATGCAGGACACTGGCTGCATGCTGAACAACCGGATTTATTATATCGCAATGTTCAATATTTTTTAACAACAGAATAATCATGAAAACACGAATCGCCCACGATAGTCTGGGAGCAATTGAAATTCCGGCAGACAAATACTGGGGAGCTGTTACGCAGCGCTCTTTGGAACATTTTAAAATTGGAAATCACCTTATGCCCAAATCAATCATCAGCGCATTGGCTCTGATAAAAAAAGCGGCAGCACAAGTCAACCACGATGAAGACAAACTCAGTAAGCAACAAGCAGAGCTGATTGAAACCGTGTGCGAGGAAATTCTTTCCGGGGAACTGGATTCACATTTTCCGCTAAGCATTTGGCAAACAGGCTCCGGCACACATACTAACATGAATGTCAATGAAGTAATTGCTAACCGTGGTCAAGTATTGTCTGAAAACCCAGCTGATTACACAAAACCCATTTTGCATTCAAATGACGATGTGAATAAATCCCAATCATCCAATGATGTATTTCCATCTGCCATACATATTGCAGTAGCACAACAGATTATTAAAGATGTTATCCCAGCTTTGGTTGAATTACGGGATCAATTTACGGAAAAATCTAAAGCATTTCATGAGATTATTAAAACCGGACGTACCCACATGATGGATGCAGTTCCGTTACGGCTTGGTGATGAATTTTCTGCATTTGCAAAACAAATCGATTGGGGAATTCAAGCAATTGAGCAGCGTTTAATTCACTTGATGGAAATCCCATTGGGAGGTACGGCCGTAGGAACCGGTTTAAATGCAAGTAAGGAATTTGGCGCAAAAGCTATTCAGAAAATAATCGATGCAACTGGCATTCCATTTCGTCCTGCAGAGAATAGATTTGAGAGCATGTCCGCAAAAACTGCAATTTTGGGCGTGCAACAGGCATTTACTCAAGTTGCAACTGAATTATTTAAAATCACAAACGATATCCGCATAATGGCATCCGGTCCAAGAACAGGGCTTGGCGAACTGGAACTTCCGGCCAAAGAACCAGGATCCAGCATCATGCCGGGAAAAATAAATCCAACACAAATTGAAGCGCTACAAATGGCATGCACGCGGATTATCAGTCATAATTCAGGAAATACGATTGCCAACATGAACGGTCATTTTCAGCTCAATACATTTATGCCACTACTTGCCGACAACACTCTGGAGTCAGGGCAGCTCCTAGCAGATATCAGCCGTTCTTACACAGCTCATAATCTGAAGGATATAAAGCCAAATAAGCAAAGAATTGAGTTGCATTTAAAACAATCACTCATGCTTGTAACTGCATTGGCAAAAACCATTGGCTATGAAAAATCTGCAAAAATTGTTCAGTATGCACATCTGAGTAATATTAGTTTAAGAGAGGCAGCGATTCAATTTGGTAAAATTGATCCATCTGATTTCGACCGCATTGTTGATGTAAACAACATGGTTTGAAAATAAAATTACAACGAGCAAAAAAATCATCTTACAAACATTATAGTTTATTACTGACTTTCTGCATCTCATATAGTTCTATGTTGTTTTATCAAGAATAGATTTCAAAGATTTCCATAATATGCAATAGATTATTACTTTTGTTATGGACTGAAAAAATTGATTATGTGTGGAATTTGCGGTTTTTATAGCCAAAAGGAATTTGTAACCCAATCGGAGTTAACCCAGATGGCAGACAGCCTCAATCATAGAGGTCCTGATGCAGAGGGAACATATTGTAATCATGTTGCAGGACTGGCACATAAACGACTAAGTATTCTGGATTTATCTGAAAATGCGAATCAACCGATGGAGTCGCACTCACGCAGATACATTACAGTTTTTAACGGTGAAATATACAATTACAAGGAAATAGCAGAAGAACTCAATCTTGATTTCAGAACAACCAGTGACACAGAGGTTTTACTTGAAGCTTTTGAAGAATGGGGCGTTACTTTTGTCAATAAGCTCAATGGGATGTTCAGCATTGCCATTTATGACAAACATGAAAAGCAATTGTATTTGTTTCGTGATCGTATTGGGATTAAACCTTTGTACTATTATTGGGATGGAGACCATTTTGCTTTTGCATCCGAACTAAAAGCGCTGTTAAAAGTCAATCATATAAAAGACAATCTTGAAATTAGCCGTAGTGCAATCAACGAATTTCTACACGTCGGCTATATTCCCGAACCCAATACAATTTACCGAAAAATCAAAAAATTTCCGGCAGGACATTTTGGCATTGCAGATGAAGAGGGGCTTCGTATTGAGGCATATTGGATGATTGAAGGTGCAATCCGTAGGAATTTAATTTCTAATTATACGGATGCCAAAAGCCGTCTCAGCGAATTGGTTGAGTCTTCTGTTAGTTTAAGACTTATGGGCGATGTGCCCTTTGGCAGTTTTTTGAGTGGTGGAATTGACTCAAGTTTGGTAACAGCGGTTGCACAAAAGCATACAAAAGGAAATCTCAACACCTTTTCAATTGGCTTTAAAGAATCAAAATATAATGAAGCAGGTTTTGCGAAAAATGTTGCCAAATATCTGGGGACTGATCACCATGAGTTAATTGTTTCTCAGGATGATGCAAAAGAAATGATTCCTGATTTATTGGATTACTATGATGAACCTTACGCAGATTCCTCTGCAATACCTACCATGATTTTATCACGATTTGCACGGAAACATGTTACGATGGCATTATCCGGTGATGGTGGAGATGAGTTGTTCCACGGATATGGTTCTTATGTATGGGCTCAAAGATTATCAAATCCATTAATACGAGGATTCCGGAAAACCATCGGTCAAAGCTTATCAAAATCGGAAAAATATCAGCATCGTGCTGAAATTTTCAAATACGAAAACAAAGAACAGCTAAAATCTCACATTTTTTCACAAGAACAATTTTTCTTTTCTGTGCCGGAAATTGAGAAATTAGTTACTGGCTTAGCAAGCGATGAAATCAATATGTTGGAAGATTATAGTTACTTTGTCCGTAATTTGACAGCAAAAGAAGATCAGGCAATTTTCGATTTGCGTTATTATTTAAAAGATGACCTTTTAACGAAGCTTGACAGAGCGAGTATGCGATACGGGCTGGAAGCGCGGGTCCCTTTACTTGACCATCGGATTGTGGAATTTGCATTGAATTTATCGCCCAAACTAAAAGTAAATCAAAAAGTAAAAAAATATCTTTTAAAAGAAGTGCTTTACGATTACGTTCCGGCATCATATTTTGACCGTCCGAAATGGGGATTTTCTATCCCATTACGAGAATGGTTGAGTACCGATTTAAAATATTTGATTGACACCTATCTTTCAAAAGCAATGATAGAAAAACACGGTGCTGTCCATTATGAAGTAGTTGAATCCCTGAAAAATAAATTTTTACAGGGAACAGATTATTTGTATAATCGCATTTGGGTTTTGATTGTTTTGCATCAGTTTTTGGAAAAACATAAGGGGTGATAACATAGTAGTTTTTCCAAACACACAATATTCAGACAAAAAATCAGGCTACCGATTCATTCGACAGCCTGATTTTGTTCTTTTACAAATTACTATTATCATTGTAACTAATTAATTTAAAACTCCTTGGGATAATGCAGCGGTCTATAATATTTGCTTAGAAAATGCTTGGCTCTCATCAGGTTACTATGCACAAACAAGATAAATAATTAGTTATGAAACATTTTGCACTTTGCTTTTTAAGTCTCTTACTTGTTTCTATAACAAGCACACAAGCCTTTTCATCGTCGAAGAAATATCACATTACTTACGAAATACAGAAACAAAATTGCACAGATACGATTTCGTGCTATTACTCAAACACATGCTGTTTCCATACTATGTCCAAGCATGGAAGTAGCTATTTCAAGCTCTTAGTTGATTTTAAGGAAGAAATAATAAAAACATATTCATCCTATTATTCATCGGAAAGAAATGAGCTAGTAAGTCATAAATCAGAAAACAGTTTTTCTGATTATGAAAAAAACTTAAAACGCCGATCTGAATATGATTACCTCTACCCTGATGATGAACTAAATCAAGAAATCAAAAGCATAAAACATAAAGACACAAAGAAAATCCTGGGCAGAAAATGTTATCATTTGGAAGTATGGCATGGAGACATAAAATCGGATCGTATTAATAAATATTCTGGGTTTGATATTGTCCCCGGAATTATTCTAGAACTCTCCATTAACAACAAAATAACAAGGAGGGCAATTCACATAGATAACAATTGGTTTGAATCATGTAACTAAAAAAATAGCTTGCAAAAATTTGCAAGCTATTTTTTTCAGTATCTAAAACTAAGCTTGTGCAGTGGGACCACCAAAATTCATTGGCATTTTGGGAGGTTTTGTTCCACCTTTAACCGTAATTGTACCATGTAAGGATTCATATTTTTCAATATTTTCCTGAAGCGCCATCATAAGGCGTTTAGCATGTTCCGGTGTCAGAATAATTCTAGATTTCACCGGTGCTTTAGGCACGCCGGGGACAATGCGAACAAAGTCCACAATAAATTCAGAACTCGAATGTGAGATTACTGCAAGGTTTGCATAGGTTCCCTGAGCAACATCTTCTTTCAATTCAATATTGATTTGATTTCCTTTTGGCTTATTATCTTCCATAATATTAATTAATTATCTGTTTCTTCAGTTGTTGTTTTTGTAATTTTCTCCATTTCTGCCTTATTTCCAACCAGGATTTTTTCATACTCCCGTAAACCTGTACCGGCAGGGATCAAGTGTCCAACAATTACATTTTCTTTCAGTCCGAGCAAATGATCTTCTTTACCAAAGATAGCAGCTTCATTCAGCACTTTATTGGTTTCCTGAAATGAGGCAGCCGACATAAAGCTTTGAGTCTGCAATGCAGCTCTGGTAATACCTTGCAATGCCTGAGAAGATGTAGCTGGGACAGCAGGTCTGGCATCAGCCAATAGCAAATCACGCCGTCTTAATGATGAATTTTCATCGCGTAAACGTCTTGCAGTAATAATCTGACCAGCTCTCAGGGTTTCAGAATCTCCAGGAACAACAACAACTTGCATTCCGTAAATTTCATCATTAACTTCACGGAATTTCCATTTATCAACAATTTGTTTTTCGAGGAACATAGTATCTCCCGGATCTTCAATAATTACCTTACGCATCATTTGACGTACGATAACTTCAAAGTGTTTATCATTAATTTTCACACCTTGGAGGCGATACACTTCCTGTACCTCATTCACGATATATTCCTGAACTTTTGTTGGTCCTTTAATATTCAGAATGTCAGCAGGAGTAATTGCTCCATCAGAAAGCTGAGTTCCCGCACGGATGTAATCGCCTTCCTGCACAAGGATTTGTTTAGTCAGCGACACGAGATATTTTTTAATCTCGCCATCACGTGAACGAACGATAATTTCACGATTTCCTCGTTTAATTTTTCCAAACTCAACCTGTCCATTAATTTCAGAAACGACAGCTGGGTTCGATGGATTACGTGCTTCAAAGAGCTCGGTAACACGTGGCAAACCTCCGGTAATATCACCACCTTTACTCACATTTCTAGGAATTTTGGCTAAAATTTGCCCAGAATGTAGTTTTGCTCCATCCTCAACCGAGACATGTGCACTTACCGGCAAGTTATAGTTTTTAAGCACATTTTTCTTTCCGTCAACAATGGCAAGCTCAGGATTTTTCTTTTTATCCTTGGTCTCTGTAATTACTTTTTCACGGAACCCGGTTTGTTCATCAGATTCTTCAGCATAAGTAACGCCTTCAATCACATTTTCAAACTGAGCGACACCATCCATTTCTGCTACAATCACAGCATTGAACGGATCCCATTCACAAATCTTATCTCCTTTTTTAATTTTTGTATTGTTTTCTTTATAGAGTTTTGATCCGTAAGGGATATTGTTGGTCATCAATGTGATACTGGTATTTTCGTCAATTACTTTCATTTCCGCCATACGACCAACAACGATTTCAACATTTCCAGATTCCTCTTTCAGTGTTACAGTACGTAACTCGTCAATTTCGAGTAGCCCTTCGTATTTAGCCGTGATTGATGATTCAGCAGCAATGTTACCCGCAACACCACCAACGTGGAATGTACGAAGTGTAAGCTGTGTCCCCGGCTCTCCAATGGATTGTGCAGCAATTACACCGACAGCTTCTCCTTTTTGCACCATTTTCAGGTTAGAAAGGTTACGACCGTAACATTTAGCACACACACCACGTTTTGATTCACAAGTCAGTACTGAACGGATTTCCACTTCTTCAATCGGAGAATCTGCAATTTTCGCAGCAATTGCTTCAGTAATTTCTTCACCGGAAGCAATAATCAATTCCCCACTTTGTGGATGGTAAACATCGTGCACAGTTGTACGACCAAGAATGCGTTCGGAGAGGGTTTCAACAACTTCTTCATTTTTCTTAATTGTTGTTGCAACAATACCACGGAGTGTACCGCAATCTGGTTCTGAAATCACAATATCCTGACAAACATCCACAAGACGTCTTGTAAGATATCCAGCATCTGCTGTTTTTAGTGCGGTATCCGCAAGACCTTTACGTGCACCGTGAGTAGAGATAAAGTACTCGAGTACAGAAAGCCCTTCTTTAAAATTTGCAAGAATTGGGTTTTCAATAATTTGTTGACCACTACCGGCAGATTTCTGTGGTTTCGCCATCAATCCCCTCATTCCGCACAACTGACGAATTTGTTCTTTAGAACCACGGGCTCCGGAATCCAGCATCATATATACCGGATTAAAACCGTCGTTATCTTTGGTCAGTTTATTCATTACAAGCTGAGTAAGCTTTGCATTGGTGTGTGTCCAGATATCAATAATCTGATTGTATCTTTCATTGTTAGTAATGAACCCCATGTTGTAGTTATTCATTACTTCATCCACCTGTGCATATCCCTCTTCAATCATTTCAGCTTTTTCGTCAGGGACAATCACATCATTTAAGTTAAATGACAATCCACCGCGATATGCCATGGTGAATCCCATGTGTTTAATATCGTCAAGAAATTTTGCTGTTACAGCCGTATTTGTTTTATTAAGGATTTCTGAAATAATTCCACGCACTGATTTTTTGGTCAATATTTCATTCAGGAATCCGTATTCTTTGGGCACAACCTCATTAATCAGGACGCGACCAGTTGTTGTTTCAATGATATGGTTAATCGGATTTCCTTCTTCATCCAAATCATCAACACGAACTTTAATAATTGAATTCAGCGTAATTTTTTTCTCGTTGTAGGCAATTTTCACTTCCTCAGGAGAGTAAAATGTTAAGCCTTCCCCTTTCATTCCATTGCGACCTTTAGTCATATAATACAAACCGAGGACCATGTCCTGTGAAGGTACGGTAATCGGAGCCCCGTTAGCGGGATTCAGAATATTATGTGAGGCCAGCATGAGCACTTGTGCTTCAAGAATTGCAGCATTGCCAAGTGGTAAGTGAACCGCCATCTGGTCACCGTCAAAGTCGGCATTAAACGCAGTACATGCAAGTGGATGCAACTGAATCGCTTTTCCTTCAATCAATTTTGGTTGGAAAGCCTGAATCCCAAGTCTGTGAAGTGTTGGAGCACGGTTAAGCATTACCGGATGTCCTTTCAAAACATTTTCCAGTATATCCCAAATTACCGGGTCACGACGATCCACAATTTTCTTCGCAGATTTTACCGTTTTTACAATTCCTCTTTCAATCAGTTTTCTGATTACGAAAGGTTTATAAAGTTCAGCTGCCATGTCTTTTGGCAAACCGCATTCATGCATTTTCAATTCCGGTCCTACCACAATAACAGAACGCGCAGAATAGTCAACACGTTTACCAAGCAGGTTTTGACGGAAACGTCCTTGTTTTCCTTTCAAACTGTCTGACAAGGATTTTAACGGACGATTTGCATCAGTTTTTACTGCGTTTGATTTTCTGGAGTTATCAAATAGTGAATCGACAGATTCTTGCAGCATACGTTTCTCGTTGCGGAGAATTACCTCAGGTGCTTTAATTTCCATGAGGCGTTTGAGTCTGTTGTTTCTAATAATTACACGACGATACAAATCATTCAAGTCAGATGTTGCAAATCTTCCTCCATCGAGTGGGACAAGTGGCCTTAACTCCGGTGGAATTACAGGAATGACTTTAACAATCATCCATTCAGGGCGATTTTTATCTTTCGATGCTCTGAACGCTTCAACAACACTCAGTCGTTTCAATGCTTCATTTTTACGTTGCTGAGATGTTTCTTTGTTTGCTTTATCGCGCAAATCGAAAGACAATTCATCTAATTTGAGTCTTGCGAGGATGTCATGAACAGCGTCCGCACCCATTTTAGCAATAAACTTATTAGGGTCAGCATCTTCGAGTGTCTGATTACCTGCCGGAAGTGAATCAATGATATCAAGGTATTCCTCTTCACTTAAGAAGTCCATTTCATTAATTCCATCGGCTTCTTTAATACCGGCTTGAATGACAATATATTTTTCATAATAAATAATTGCATCAAGCTTTTTGGTCGGTAAACCAAGCAGGTAACCGATTTTATTTGGTAATGAGCGGAAATACCAGATATGGGCAACGGGCACTTCAAGTTTGATGTGTCCCATGCGTTCACGGCGCACTTTCTTTTCGGTAACTTCGACACCACAACGATCACAAACGATTCCTTTATAACGGATCCCTTTGTACTTACCACAGTGGCATTCGTAGTCTTTTACTGGTCCAAAAATGCGTTCGCAGAACAAGCCATCACGTTCTGGTTTATAGGTCCGGTAATTAATGGTTTCCGGTTTTGTAACTTCCCCACTGGAGCGGTCCAGAATATCTTCTGGAGACGCCAAGCTAATGGAGATTTTGTTAAAGTTACTTGTAACTTTCCTATCTTTTCTGAAAGCCATATATCGAAAAAATTAGAATCTGAATACTACTTTAATTCAAAATTCAGGCACAAACCCTGAAGTTCATGAATCAACACGTTGAGCGATTCCGGTATGCCTTGTTCAGGCATACTGGTCCCTTTCACAATGGATTCATACGTTTTAGCACGCCCTTTCACGTCATCTGATTTAACAGTCAGAATTTCGCGTAGGATATGTGCTGCACCAAATGCTTCAAGAGCCCACACCTCCATTTCTCCAAAACGCTGTCCGCCAAACTGAGCTTTACCTCCGAGTGGCTGCTGCGTAATGAGCGAGTATGGTCCAATTGAACGTGCATGCATTTTATCATCCACCATGTGACCCAGTTTGAGCATATATATAACACCGACCGTTGCAGGTTGGTCAAACTGATCTCCGGTTTCGCCATCAAACAGAAAGGTTCTACCATATCTTGGAATTCCAGCTTTATCGGAGTAGTCATTAATTTGGTCCAGCGTTGCACCATCAAAGATTGGTGTGGCGAATTTCATTCCGAGTTTTTCACCTGCCCAACCCAGCACGGTTTCATAAATCTGCCCAAGGTTCATACGAGAAGGCACACCCAACGGGTTTAGTACGATATCAACCGGAGTTCCGTCTTCAAGGAATGGCATGTCTTCCTGACGGACAATACGTGCCAGAATTCCTTTATTCCCGTGTCGACCGGCGAGTTTATCTCCTACTTTAACCACACGTTTTTTCGCGAGATATACCTTCGCCATCTTAATAATTCCATTTGGCAATTCATCACCAATGGTTAAATTCAGATTTTTACGACGATATTCTCCCTCAAGCTCCTTGTGTTCAACAACATAATTTTGCAGAACTATCTGGATTTGTGTGTTTTTCTTTTTATCTGTTGTCCATTTTAAAGGATTCACATTCAAAAATTCAATTGCATTAAGCTGCTTTTGTGTGAATTTTCTCCCTTTAGGAATCAGCTCTGCGCCATAATGGTCAGATACACCCTGTGATGTTTTACCGTTTACAATGGTAAACAGTTTCTCAACAAGTGTTGCTTTGAGAGTTTCTGCCTGCTGCTTGAGTTCGTTTTCAATATTTTCAATCAGGACTTTTTCTTGGTTACGGGTTTTTCTGTCTTTAATTGTTTTTGAGAACAATTTTTTATCGACAACAACACCGTGAGTTGAAGGAGAAGCTTTCAATGAAGCATCTTTTACATCTCCTGCTTTATCTCCAAAAATCGCACGCAACAGTTTTTCCTCCGGGGAGGGATCGGTTTCACCTTTTGGTGTGATTTTACCAATCATAATGTCACCGGGTTTTACTTTCGCACCGATACGAATGATACCATTCTCATCGAGATCTTTTGTTGCGGTTTCGCTAACATTCGGAATATCTGCAGTTAACTCTTCGAGTCCACGTTTTGTATCACGAACATCAAGTTGATATTCAATAATATGAACAGAGGTAAAGACATCTTCACGGACAACACGGTCTGAAATAACAATTGCATCCTCAAAGTTGTAACCTTTCCAAGGCATAAAAGCAACTTTCAAATTTCGTCCGAGAGCAAGCTCCCCTTTATCTGTTGCATACCCTTCAGTAAGGATTTGTCCTTTTTTGACTTTATTGCCTTTATTGACAATTGGTCGTATATTAACGATTGAATTTTGATTTGTTTTCGAAAATTTTGTCAATGGATAAACGACAGTGTCTTCTCTAAAACTCAGGAATCGTTCTTCCTCGGTTCTATCATAACGGACACGGATTTCTTTAGCATCAACAAATTCGACAACACCATCAGCTTCAGCGACAACAAGGATTCTTGAATCACGAGCTACGTTAGCTTCAATTCCTGTACCAACAATTGGAGAGTCGTTATTCAATAACGGAACCGCTTGTCTCATCATGTTTGATCCCATCAACGCACGGTTCGCATCATCATGTTCCAAGAAAGGAATTAAAGATGCAGCAATTGATGCAATCTGATTCGGTGCAACATCCATCAACTGGATTTCTGAAGGATTAGTAACGGCATATTCACCATCATGGCGCACCCGAATTTTATCAGACTGGAAGACTCCATCATCATCGATCGGAGCATTTGCCTGAGCAATCACGAGTGTTTCTTCTTCTTCAGCGCTCAAATATTCGACTGTTTCTGGTTTAAGATCAACTTTTCCAGTATCCACTTTACGGTATGGTGTTTCAATAAATCCAAGTTCATTAATTTTTGCATATACACATAAAGAAGAAATCAGACCGATGTTTGGTCCTTCAGGAGTTTCAATCGGGCAAAGTCGTCCGTAGTGAGTATAATGCACGTCACGAACTTCGAAACCTGCACGCTCACGAGATAATCCACCTGGTCCGAGTGCAGAAAGCCGACGTTTGTGCGTCATTTCAGCAAGGGGATTGGTTTGATCCATGAACTGTGATAACTGGTTCGTTCCGAAGAAAGAGTTAATGACAGAGGATAATGTTTTCGCATTAATCAGATCAATCGGATGGAACACCTCATTATCGCGGACATTCATACGTTCACGAATTGTTCTGGCCATACGTGCAAGTCCAACGCCGAATTGATTTCCGAGTTGTTCTCCAACGGTACGGATACGACGATTACTAAGGTGATCTATATCATCGACATCAGCTTTTGAATTGATTAGCTCAATCAAATATTTAATAATTGCGATGATGTCTTCTTTAGTCAGGGTTTTAGTATCGGAATCGGTATCTAGCCCAAGCTTACGATTAATTCTGAATCGACCGACCTCACCTAAATCATATCGTTTATGTGAGAAGAAGAGATTATCAATCACTTCTCTCGCAGTTGCTTCATCAGGCGGCTCAGAGCTTCTAAGCTGTCTGTAAATGTAAACTACTGCTTCTTTTTCTGAGTTACATGGATCTTTATGTAATGTATTATAAATGATCGCGTAATCAGAAGTTTTTGATTTTTCTTTATGGACAAGGATTGTTTTAGCACCTGATTCAACGATTGTTGGAATATCTTCAGCGCTAATTACGGTTTCTCTGTCGAGAATTACCTCATTTCTTTCGATAGACACCACTTCCCCAGTATCTTCATCGACAAAATCCTCAATCCAGGATCTTAACACCCTTGCAGCCAATTTTCTATTGACGACTTTTTTCAGTGCGGTTTTATTGACTTTGATTTCATCAGCAAGTCCGAAAATTTCAAGAATTTCCTTATCACTTTCGTAGCCAATTGCTCTAAGCAAAGTCGTTACCGGCAATTTTTTCTTTCTGTCAATGTACGCATACATGACAGAGTTAATATCGGTTGCAAATTCCATCCAACTCCCTTTGAATGGGATAATTCTGGCGGAATAAAGTTTTGTACCATTTGCATGGAGGCTTTGACCGAAGAACACCCCTGGAGATCTGTGTAATTGGGAAACGACAATACGTTCAGCTCCGTTGACCACGAATGATCCTTTTGGAGTCATATAAGGTATTGTTCCCAACCAGACATCCTGTACGGTTGTTTCAAAGTCCTCATGTTCGGGGTCTGTACAATAAAGCTTGAGTTTCGCTTTCAGCGGCACGCTATAAGTTAACCCCCTTTCAAGACACTCTTTAATTGAATACCGAGGCATATCAATTGAGTAATCCAGAAATTCGAGAACAAAATTATTCCGCGTATCGGTAATTGGAAAATTCTCATTAAAAACTTTATACAAGCCCTCGTTTTTTCGTTTTTCAAGGGTGGTTTCCAGTTGTAGGAAATCCTTAAACGACTTCATCTGGATTTCAAGGAAATCCGGATATTCGAGTTGATTTTTCGTTGTAGAGAAAGAATATCTCTGTTGGTTCTGTACTGACATTGACGATGAATTAGTTAAAGAAAAACATAAACAACGAAAGGTTTAAAACCGGGAATACCGGTTTTAAACCTTAATTCGCTATAAACAGCTAAACTTATTTAAGTTCAACTTCAGCGCCTTCTTCTTCGAGTTTCGCTTTCAACGCTTCTGCTTCATCTTTAGGAATTCCTTCTTTGACTGCAGTAGGAGCACTATCAACAAGCGCTTTAGCTTCTTTAAGACCAAGACCAGTTACTTCTTTAACTGCTTTAATAATTTTCAGTTTTGCTTGCCCAGCTGAATTCAGCATTACATCGAATTCAGTTTGTTCAACTTCAGCAACTTCGCCACCAGCACCAGGTGCGGCAACTACAGCAGCTGCAGCTGCAGGTTCGATACCGTATTCTTCTTTAAGAATCTCTGCAAGTTCGCTGACATCTTTAACAGTAAGGTTTACAAGCTCTTCTGCCATTTTTTTTAGATCTGCCATTATACTATACTTTTAAATGATATTCTACTAATAAGTTAATTACTCTTTTTCCTCCAGTGCTTTCAAGACACCAGAAATAGTTTGACCTCCGCTTTGGAGTTGCGAGATGAGTGTTTTCATAGGTGATTGTAACAGTAAAACGATATCTCCGATGAGCTCATCATGAGACTTCATAGAAGCGAGCATATCGAGGTTTTCTTCACCAATGAAAATACTTTCTGCTGCATAAGCAGCTTTCAGTATTGGTTTTTCATGTTTGTTCAAGAAATCTTTAATGACTTTACCGGGGGCATTTGCAGTATCTGCAAACATCACAGCGGTATTCTTTTTCAGAACCGGATAGAATTCATCAAAATCGCCTTCTGCTTTGTCCAGAGCGAGTTTCATTAAAGTATTCTTTACTACCATTAACTTAATCCCATTTTCGTAACATTTCCCTCTGAGTTCAGTAGAATCTGAAGCATCTAAACCAGCTATATCAGTTAGGTAAAAATGATCATATTTATTAATCTCTTCGGTAATCTGTTCGATTAGGATTTTTTTGTCTTCCCTTTTCATGTTAGGTTGATTTAAAATTTACACTAACGACTTTGGGTCGATACGAATTCCAGGACTCATTGTACTAGAAATATGTACACTTAGCATATAAGTTCCTTTAGAGGAGGATGGTTTCAATTTCATGATAGTCTGAGCCAACTCTTTGATATTATCAGCAATTTGCTCAGGAGTAAAAGAAACTTTTCCAACTCTAGTGTGGATAATTCCAAATTTGTCAACTTTAAAATCGATTTTACCTTTCTTCACTTCTTCAACGGCTTTACCGACTTCCATAGTAACAGTCCCTGCTTTAGGGTTTGGCATTAAACCACGCGGACCGAGAATTCTACCAAGTTTACCGACTTTCCCCATTGCGGAAGGCATAGTGATGATTACATCAAAATCGACCCATCCGTTTTGGATTTTCTCGACATAATCATCGAGACCGACTAAGTCGGCTCCAGCATTTTTGGCTTCCTCTTCCTTATCAGGTGTACACAGCACAAGCACTTTGACTTCTTTCCCAGTACCATGAGGCAAGGTGGTTACCCCTCTTACCATTTGGTTTGCTTTCCGGGGATCTACCCCAAGCCTGACATCCATATCAACTGCAGCATCAAATTTTGTAAATGTCATTTCTTTCAAAATTTGTGAAGCTTCTTGAATCGGATACAGTTTACCTAGTTCGATCGTTTCTAAAGCCTGTTTTCTGTTTTTTGTCTTTTTCGCCATGTCGAGTCACGCTTAATTAATTATCAAAGGGGGCATCACCTTTTACATTGATCCCCATACTACGAGCCGTGCCAGCTACCATCTTCATTGCAGATTCAATTGAAAAGCAATTTAAGTCTGGCATTTTATCTTCGGCAATTTCTTTTACCTGATTCCAGGTAACAGATCCTACCTTAACACGGTTAGGTTCAGCAGAACCTTTTTTTTGTTTACTGGCCTCAAGCACTTGAACGGCAGCAGGTGGAGTCTTAATAACGAAATCGAAAGATTTGTCACCGTAAACAGTTATGATTACAGGTAAGACTTTTCCTGGCTGTTCTTGCGTCCTCGCGTTGAACTGCTTGCAAAACTCCATTATATTTACTCCTTTGGAACCCAATGCAGGACCAACCGGAGGTGAAGGATTTGCAGCACCACCACGAATTTGCAGTTTAATGAGGGCCATAACTTTTTTAGCCATAATTTTACTCTTTTTCTACTTGCATAAAACTCAATTCTAATGGTGTTTTTCTTCCAAAGATTTTCACCATTACTTTTAGTTTCTTTTTTTCCTCGAGGACTTCCTCAATGGTTCCACTAAAACCGTTGAATGGTCCATCAGTGACTTTCACTGATTCTCCAACATAAAAGGGTACGCTAATTTCCTCTTCTTTCTCTGCAAGTTCGTCAACTTTACCAAGAATTCGATTTACTTCGCTTTCCCTCAGGGGTACCGGTTCACCAGTTTTAGAACCTAAGAACCCCATCACGTTAGGAATACTTTTAATAACGTGAATTGCTTCACCATCAAGTATCGCTTCAATCAATACATACCCAGGAAAGAAATTTCTTTCCTTAGACACTTTTTTTCCATTGCGCACCTGATAGAACTTTTCCAACGGGATAAGCACATTAGAAATTCGATTTTCGATACTACGGCGAGCGACTTCGAGTTCAAGGTATTCTTTCACCTTGTTTTCTTTGCCACTAATTGCTCTGATTACGTACCATTTTTTTTCAACATCAGCCATGCTAATACTCAAATCAATGATTAAAAAATACTATAGATGAGTTCAAGCAGATTCCTGAATGAAACATCCATCAAATAAACAATAAGTGCTATTATTACGGAAGCAACCATTACTACTATTGCGCTATTCTGTAGGTCAGGCCACGCAGGCCATGACACTTTGTGAACTAACTCGTCGTAAGTTCCTCTTAGATATGATTTGATATTTGCCATTTTTCAAACACTTAGCACGGGTGGAGAGAATCGAACTCCCAGCCTACGGTTTTGGAGACCGTCGCTCTGCCAATTGAGCTACACCCGTAAAACGATAAAAATTATCTGGCTAAAACCGCATGGTGTTAGCCAGACTAATTTTATATCTCAAAACGTTAATTTACTCTTCAATAGAGATAATCTGACCAGCACCTACGGTACGTCCACCTTCGCGGATTGCGAAACGAAGACCAACATTACAAGCAACGGGGTAAATCAATTCCACGTTAATTGTCACGTTATCACCAGGCATAACCATTTCAACTCCTTCAGGAAGTTTAATTTCACCGGTTACATCAAGTGTACGCAGGTAGAACTGAGGACGATAATTGTTATGGAATGGAGTGTGACGTCCACCTTCGTCTTTTTTCAGTACATAAACCTCTGCTTTAAAAGTAGTATGTGGTTTAATGGAACCGGGATGAGCGATTACCATACCACGTTTGATTTCTTTTTTGTCAACACCACGAAGTAGGAGACCAACATTGTCACCAGCTTCACCGGTATCGAGAATCTTACGGAACATTTCGACACCAGTTACAACAGTCTTTTTAGCATCTGCGCCAAGACCAATGAGGTGAACTTCTTCACCAGTGTTTACTGTACCGGTTTCGATACGACCAGTTGCAACGGTACCACGACCTGTGATAGAGAATACATCCTCTACCGGCATCAGGAATGGTTTTTCGTTTTCACGTGGAGGTACTGGAATCCATTCATCAACAGCCGCCATCAACTCAGTAACCTGAGCTTCACCGTCAGCGTCACCGTTCAGTGCTGCGAGTGCAGAACCGCGAATTACAGGACAATTATCACCATCAAATTCGTAGAATGATAACAAGTCACGAACTTCCATATCAACGAGTTCGAGCAACTCTTCATCATCAACGAGGTCACATTTGTTCATAAAAACAACCAATCTAGGTACGTTTACCTGACGAGCAAGCAGTATGTGCTCACGAGTCTGTGGCATAGGACCGTCAGTTGCAGCTACAACCAAAATTGCACCATCCATTTGTGCAGCACCAGTAACCATGTTTTTCACATAGTCGGCGTGCCCAGGACAGTCAACGTGTGCGTAGTGACGTGCTTCAGTTTCATACTCAACGTGAGCAGAGTTAATTGTGATCCCTCTTTCTTTTTCTTCGGGAGCGTTGTCAATAGAATCGAAACTAGCAGAAGTTGCCAAGCCTTTTTTTGCGAGTACTACAGTGATTGCAGAGGTCAACGTAGTTTTACCATGGTCAACGTGACCAATGGTTCCGATATTGACGTGCGGTTTCGTTCTTTCAAATTTTTCTTTTGCCATGGTTTTACTTATTAATTACGTATATGCTAAAAAAATAAAAATTTTGAGCCAATGATGGGAATTGAACCCATGACCTCTTCCTTACCAAGGAAACGCTCTACCCCTGAGCTACATCGGCACTCGAGCGGGAAACGAGATTCGAACTCGCGACCCCAACCTTGGAAGGGTTGTGCTCTACCAGCTGAGCTATTCCCGCGTCCTTAAAATAAAAAACGTGGGGAGAGGAGGATTCGAACCTCCGAAGTCATAAGACAGCAGATTTACAGTCTGCCCCAGTTGGCCACTTTGGTATCTCCCCAACAAATAACATGTAAAACAAAGAGCCGATGGACGGATTCGAACCCCCGACCTGCTGATTACAAATCAGCTGCTCTGACCAGCTGAGCTACATCGGCATTTGTCTCTTAAAGAACCTTACAGGTAACCTGTTTTCTAAAATGGAGTGCAAATATAGTCAGTTTTATTTTACTTCCAAAAATATTTTAAGATTATTTTTGTCTTTGTTTTTCTTTGTATTTTCTGAGCTGTCTTCTCAGTGCTTGAGAGGTCTGATCCACAGCCTCTTCGAAGCTTTTAGCTTGCTTCTTTGCAAAGATATCTGTATTTCCAGGGATTTCAATTTTTATTTCGGCGACCTTGTTTTCTTCATGTTCTCCGTTCTCTAGACTAAGGGTAACATCAGCTCCTAGCATATCTGGAGCCACTTGCGACAATTTTTCAATACGACTCTCAATAAAATCAACTAATTTCTTGTCTGCATCAAAACGCAATGACTGTACTGCAATGTTCATAATCTTTCCTCCTTTTTTTCGGCCCATGGATGAGCCTGATGATAAACTTTTTTTAATTGCTCAAAACTATTATGCGTATATACTTGTGTTGCTGCCAAGCTTGAATGGCCCAGCAAATCTTTTATTGCATTCAAATCTGCTCCGTGATTCAACATATGAGTGGCAAAGCTATGCCGTAATATATGTGGGCTTTTCTTTTCAACACTGCTTATTTTACTTAAATAAAAATTCACTTTCCGATATAAAAACGCCGGATACAATTTTGCATCTTTATTTGTAACAAAAAACGGAGCATCTTTATTACATGAGAAACCCATATCTTTCTTAAAAGTTTCATAACGGGCTATAATTTTCATTAAAAAATCGCTGATTGGAATTAGTCGTTCCTTGTTTCGTTTTCCAAGCACTTTTACCAACTTCTGATCCATATATAGATGGTCATGTGTCAGGTTAATCAGTTCTGACATTCGTACTCCGGTATTATATATAAATTCAAGGATTAACAAATCCCGCAATTCGCTAAAATCTTCGGTACTGTCAGAAAGGATATTTTGAATTTTATTGATATGAGACTCGGGAACAAACTCAGGCAACGATTTCTTAATTTTTGGAGCCTGCACTGTCAAGGTGGGATTGTGGATTACCCGACCTTGCTTTTGGAGATATCGATAAAATGAACGAAGTGTGCTCAGTTTTCGATTGACCGTTTTGGCTGAGTTTTTATCCATTAAACAAATAATCCAGGCACGGATTTCCTTTGCATCAAGGGTGTCTAATGCCTGGTCATTATCAATAGAAAAGTATTTATAAAATGCTTGTAAATCTTTCCGATATGCTTTTACTGTAAGTCTGGAATAACGTTTTTCAAATTCCAGATATTGAATAAATTTATCCATGTGCGATTTTTCAACAACAATCTGTAATTAAGTTTTACGTAAATTTCAGATTTTTGGTTACACATGACAGGAAATTAATTATTCAGTTCCTGGAGTTTCTGAACGTATTTGGCATGTATCATTTGTTTACGTTTTACCATAGACGGTTTGGTAAATGCCTGACGATTTCTCAGTTCTTTAATAACTCCGGTTTTTTCAAATTTCCGTTTAAAGCGTTTTAACGCTCTGTCAATGTTTTCGCCTTCTTTTACAGGTACAATAATCATATTGTTTCTTTTTTAATTATTCATTTTGGGAGCGCAAAACTAAACATTTATTTTCAAAAAATCAAATATTTTTACTCTGTACTTAAATATGGATGAATTTTATTGAATGTACTGTCCGAGATAAGTTTGTTTTGCCGGAGTTCTTCAATGCTCTGAATCTCTCCTTTAAATTCCCGAAAATTCATGATGGCCTTTACTTCTTTTATGTTGAGATATGGATGTCGTAACAAATCAGAAAATTCAGCCTGATTTACCGGAATTTTAGTAATTGTATTAGAATCAATCTGAATGTTTTCCGTAAGTATTTGGTGAATTTCGCGGGTCATATCATATACCTCAAGCAACTGCTCATGATTTACATAACCGCCCAGCAACTTTCGATACGACAATATTTTCGATGCCGTTGATGAACTAATTCCTTCGATGCGAACTAAATCTTTAAACTCACATTGATTCAGGCCTGGTATCTCTTGTGTCACATTGTTTTCTGTTGTAGATTCCGGGAAAACCAGATAGGCGCTAAGTTCATTCAAAAGCGCTGTATCAATTCCATAAATTTGCTGAATATCTTTAACTGTAAGAAATCCGGCTCCTGAACTTCGAAAGTTTACCCATCGCTCTGCAATGTACTCAGGAAATCCGAGCAAAATAATACTATCTTTTGATATAACATTCGGATTAAAGGCAAAGCGCTCAAATTGCTGTCCATCGGACTGTTCATCGTCAAAACGGATGTAAGCTTCAATTGTCTCGAAAAACTCCTCATCCATAGTGTACAATTTCTTCAAATCTTCGGTCTGATAAAAAAATCCTCCGGCTTTACGATAATTTATGATATTGTCAATTAATGCATCACTAAACCCAAGCGTTTTCATTAAATCTTTTGAGGCTTTATTCGGATTGAAATCAAATTTTTCTGTCTGCATATTAAAAGCATACCTATCATTATCTGATTGATGCTGCTGATAGTTTTTACGCCTTCCAGCAGATTCTTCTATCAATTCGGATTCAAACCTGTCAATATCACTTTCATAAGCAGAAAAATCGATTGCTTCTTTATTCTGATTCCACGGCTGAAACACCTTTAATCCAATGGTAATCAGCAATATTGCAACTAAAATGACAACTCCCCGTTTTTCACGTGAAGTAAAATCTAATATATCTTTCCATCGTTGGGATTTCATTAATAAAGCGTTTTTGTTTCTTTCATTGCTGCGAAATATTTATCGACCTCCTGCTTCATGACAGGAGCCAGCAATATTAACCCGATAAGATTAGGAATCGTCATAAAAGTAATTACCATATCCACAAAACTCCACACCAAATCAAGTCTACCGACTGCTCCCAGAAGAACAAACAAACTGTAAAAATAATAATACGGTTTGATTGCTTTTTCGCCGATAAGATATTGCACGGCGCGGGTTCCATAATATGACCAGCTAATAATTGTTGAAAAGGCAAAAAGCATTAGCCCGATTGTCACAACATGTTTAGCAATCTGTCCCATTTGGATTTTCGCCAGCCCGGTTTCAAATCCTAAAAGGGTCATTCTGACACCTTCTTCACCTGATTTCCAGGCTCCGGTAGTAATAATCACGAGGGCAGTCATTGTACAAATTATAATGGTATCAACCAAAGGCTCGATGGATGCAACAAGTCCTTCCCTGACGGGATATTCAGTTTTTGCGGCGGCATGTGCCATTGGTGATGAACCTTGTCCTGCTTCATTAGAGAATAGACCACGCCTGACACCCATGAGCATTGTCATGATAAATGCAGAACCGACAAATCCTCCGGTTGCAGCGGTTCCTGTAAATGCATTGCGAAAGATTAAACCAAAAGCGGGCAATATCTGGTCATAATTCATGCCGATAATTAACAAAGAAAGCAACACATAGAAGATTGCCATAATCGGCACCAGACGTGATGTTACATTAGCGATGCGTTTTAATCCTCCAACGACAATCAATAAAACAAATCCGGTAATAACTAAAGCTGACACCAATTTTGGAATTTGGTAGGTGTCCAGCAATGCCTCAGCCATGGAGTTTGACTGAGCCATATTTCCAGTTCCGAGTGAGCACAATACTGCTGCAATTGCAAAGACAGTTGCAAGTACAGTTGCTGTTTTTCCGATTTTTGGTTTCAGTGCTTTCAGATAGTACATTGGTCCACCTGAAACCGTTCCGTCAGAATTTATGACGCGATACTTTACGGCTAAGGTGTTTTCTACAAGTTTCAGTATCATTCCAAAAAAAGCAGTTACCCACATCCAAAAAATAGCTCCCGGTCCACCATATAAAATAGCAAGGCTTACTCCAACAATATTTCCGGTGCCAACGGTTGCAGAAAGCGCAGTTGTTAAAGCCTTAAAATGATTGACATCTCCTTTATCTTTCTTATTATCAAATTTTCCGGCAATAATCCGAAAAGTATGTCCTATTCGTGTGAGTTGCAGGAGTCTAAGCTTAATGGTAAAAAATATCCCGACAGGTATTAAGAGTACAATAATCAAAACCCCTCCGATATAACTATTATACCAGTCAATTCCACTATGCAATGCTTGTAAAAACGAATCTATCCAGTTTGCCTCCATACACAAGGTTCTAATTTCCGCCAAACACACCAATTCCATTTAAAAAAACGAGCAAAATTGCAATTGGAGCAAGATATCGGAGGATAAAAATAAATATTTTCAGTAATTTCATTTTAATTGTGCCCTGATTAGTAACCTCATCGGCGATAATTTTCGAACCAAGTATCCATCCCAGAAAAATCACAATAAAGACACCACCTAAGGGCAGCAAAAAATTTGCAGACAACCAGTCTAAATTATCAAAAATTGTTTTCCCAAACAATTTGAATTCACTTAGTTCAGAAAATGAAAGGGTCGCCAAACCACCGAGCACAGATATTGCAACGGCGAATAAGATTGTTGCTTTTCTTCGTGTCATTTTCAATTCTTCAATTGCCCAGGCAACGACAACCTCCAGCAGTGAAATTGTTGATGTAAGCGCTGCAACTGTCAGTAATAAGAAGAAAAATACCCCGAAGATATATCCGCCCGGCATTTGCTGAAAGATATTCGGCAGAACCTGAAAAACCAAGCCTGTACCGGCATCAGGTTGTACGCCGAAAGCAAATACGGCAGGGAAAATCATTACTCCGGCGAGGATTGCAATTCCGGTGTCTGCCAATGCAATTTGAAACGTTGTGCTCGGTAAGTGATTATCTTTTTGGACATAAGAGCCGTAAGTGATTAATGCACCCATACCGATACTCATAGAAAAGAATGCTTGTCCAAGTGCTTCGAGCACAACATTACCATTAATTTTAGAGAAATCAGGTTTAAACAAGAACCGAAGTCCTTCGCCTGCTCCATCAAGTGTTACAGATCTCACACACATAATAACAATGAGCAAGACCAGCATTGGCATAAGCAATTTTGTGTATTTTTCAATTCCTTTTTGAACGCCACCAAGAATAACTGCAGCAGTTAAGCCCATAAAAAGCAATTGCCACAAAAGCGGACGGGCAGTACTGTGTTGAAACGAATCGAACATTCCACTAATTTCAGCGGCATTTTTACCGGAAAATCCGTTACCAATTGCCTGAATCAGATATTCCAGAGTCCATCCGGCAATCGTAGTGTAAAATGATAGAATAACAAATGCTGAAATAATCCCCATGACACCGACCAACCACCAGACAGAGCCGGGAGCCAGTTTTTTGAATGCTCCGAGTGCATTTGACTGTGATCGTCTCCCGATAATAAATTCAGCGAGCATTACAGAAACACCAATTGTTAAAATAAATCCCAGATAAATTAACAAAAAGGCACCACCGCCATTCTCCCCTACCACATAGGGGAATCTCCAGATATTACCTAAACCAACTGCGGAACCTGCAGCTGCTGCGACTACACCGAATTTTGAAGTAAACCCGTCACGAGAACTCGGAATATTACCTGTCATAGTTTAGTTTAATTTCAAAACAAAAATCAAAGTTAATAATTTATCAATGTAAATCAAGGCAACTACTTTATGACAAAGCTAATAAAGCAATGTACAGCGAAATTTATTCAATACGAAAACTTCATATTTCCCTGAATAACAAGACTTTTTAAAAGTCCTTTGTTATGAAATAATGTCACCAAAAAGAGCCGTTTTTTTACGGCTCTCAATTTTTTAAGTTTTAAAAGGCTAATATTGATTAATGCAATTCAAATCATCAAAAGCCAATTTGACTCGCTCTTTCATTGAGTCTTCAGCGGCTCTCAACCATTTTCGCGGATCATAATATTTTTTATTGGGTTTATCTTCTCCATCCGGATTCCCAATTTGCCCTTGCAGATATGCTTCATTCGCCAAATAATATTCACGAACGCCATTCCAGAAAGCCCACTGGGTATCTGTATCAATATTCATTTTGATAACTCCGTACGTTATTGCTTCACGAATTTGCTCCTGAGATGAACCGGATCCTCCGTGGAAAACAAAATTAATCGGATTTTCGGCAGTATTAAATTTTTTCTGAATATACTCCTGTGAATTTTTTAGAATAATCGGTTCTAAACGCACATTTCCGGGTTTATAAACACCGTGTACATTTCCGAATGAGGCTGCAATTGTAAATTTATCGCTAATCTGATGCAACTCATTGTATGCATAAGCAACATCTTCAGGTTGTGTGTACAGCTTGGTATTTTCAATATCCTCATTATCAACACCATCTTCTTCGCCACCGGTAACTCCAAGTTCAATTTCAAGAGTCATCCCGATTTTATCCATGCGATTTAGATATTTTTTGCAGGTTTGCACATTTTCTTCAAGCTCTTCAGCGGAAAGGTCAATCATGTGAGATGAAAACAATGGTTTTCCGTAGGCTTCGAAAAACTCCTCACCGGCATCAAGCATACCATCAATCCATGGCAACAATTTTTTCGCTGCATGGTCGGTATGCAAAATCACAGGCACCTCATACAACTCTGCCAAATGGTGAATATGTTGAGCTGCTGAAACGGAGCCTGCAACAGAACCCATTTGATTCTCATTGGACAAGCCCATTCCTGCAAAAAAATGAGCTCCACCATTGGATAATTGAATAATTACTGGAGAATTAACTTCTTTTGCAGCTTCTAGCACTGCGTTTGCTGAATCAGTTCCGACAATGTTAACTGCTGGAATAGCATACTGGTTCTCTCTTGCATGCTCAAAGATTTTTTGCACATCATCACCGGTTGCCACTCCGGCTTGAATTGTATTTGAAAGTTTTACAGACATTATATAAATGTTTTGATTTTTTCAAAATTACATAATTTATGTGTGACTTAAAAAAAACTTTTGGCGGGAAATTTGCAAAAAGCTTCTGTATGTCAAATTTTCAAACCC
Source organism: uncultured Bacteroidales bacterium (assembly GCA_964407055.1). Classification (GTDB taxonomy): domain Bacteria; phylum Bacteroidota; class Bacteroidia; order Bacteroidales; family ML635J-15; genus JAQIBY01. Next base: position 40,782 of record CAYOUD010000002.1, read on the forward strand.
CGGGTTACGCTCGGCCCTCGCTTCCCCGGGCTATTAAAATTAGACCCTTTTAGGGTCTTTTAACTGGTATGAAAACTCTAATTTCCCAAGTTAATCGCATGAATAATACGGGTTAGAACCCTGATAAGCGATGCAATGCGATGTGTTGAGCTCAGTCGAAATGAGCATTTTGTCAAACTGGATTCAACAGAAATCATTTCAATTTATGAATTTCCAAGAATTAAAACAAAATTTGGGTCATGTAATGCACAAAACAGGAAAAATCGAATTACAAGAACTAACTATCTATTAGAAGTCTCCTTAGTTAATCCGCCAGCTTTTCGTTTTTAAAGAAATCAATATAAACTGGTAAATGATCTGAAAAGCCTCCATGATGCCTGTACCCGATATAGGTTCGATTCGGGATTTTTCCGGTGTATTTCTCATCATCTTCATACAAGAAATCTTCCATAAAAACGGAAGCATGATTTAAAGATGTCTGTAATGTCTGAGATTTATTCAAAAAGTTTCCTGAGACAATTAGCTGATCAAGCACGCCCCACTCTCCATGGTATTTATGTGAGCCTTGTTTTTTACTAAATTGTAGATAATAAGACAAATTATATAATAATTCATTTCGAGCTTTATCATAATTTTCTGTTTTTGCACGCAAATTTTCAGTTAAGGATTTATTGTCTGGATAATCATTCAAATCACCGGAAATTAAAATGTTTGGATTCTTATCGGCATAAAAAACCGAATCCACGTGTTTTCGTAAAACCGATGCAGCACGCATGCGTTTTTCTTCTGTCTCTAACTGTCCGCCCCATCGTGAAGGCCAATGATTTACATACACATGAATTGTATCAACAGAATAAACAACGCCTTTCACGTATAAAATATCCCGCGTTGACCGCTGGTTTCCCGGAAAACGAACTGGAATTTTCGCTTGAATTAACGGCTCAAATGCACTTTCACGATATAACAGTCCCACATCAATTCCACGGGAATCAGGCGATTCGAAATGAATGATTTTATAACCGGCATTGTATAATGGAGTTCGTGAAATCAAATCTTCCAGCACTTTACGGTTCTCAATTTCACACAATCCAATAATTTCAGGCGATTTCCATCCTCCAACTGCAGTAATAACCTGATAGATTTTAAAGAGTTTGTCTTTATAGCGATACTTATTCCAGAATTTGCCTTCGTTGGGGAGAAACTCCTGATCATTTTTCTCAGTATCGTCTTCTGTATCAAACAAATTTTCAACATTGTAAAACATGTAACGAAAACTGCGTTCCGGGCTTTCATTTTCTGACTGAGCAGCAGCTTGGAGCGCAAGACTTGTCAGGAGTATAAAAATTAAATGTCGCATCATAATTTCATTGTCTTAATCAATTCGTTCAAAAGCGCCCAAATCTGGTCCTTCATCGGTTAAACGATTATTTCCGTCAAAATCCACCGGAACTTGTTGCCCGAGTTCAATTCTCCCCGCATTAATGGCAGGAGAGAGAGAATCCAACCGGAAATCGTATGTATCATATGGATCAATAAATTGGGGATCCTGATTATTTATCACATTTGTAAACCGCTCATTTTCTGTGTTTTCACCAGTTTTTACCAAACAATGGTCAAAAAGGTAATTCCCATAATTCAAATTCACATCGAGCATTAGTTCTTCGGACAAGTTACCATAAATGATGCAATTTCCAAAATACGCATCGAATGCCCTAACATCATAAACATCAATCTCCTGATTATTAGCATAAGTGAAATAATTATTCAATGCCAAGGAACTACTTTGCCGACTTCCGGAATAGTAATTTGCAAAGGTACAATGTTTGAAATCATATAATCCGCCATAAAGCAAGGCTGCAGTATATTGTCCACAATCTGAAAAGACAGAATTCTCTGCTATAATATGCGCTCCGGCTCCATACAATCCGGCAACATTCATATGCTGCACGATGACATTATCAAGCGTAAGCGTTGGAACACCAGCAGTTACGACAGAATCAGCACGTATCCCAACAATAGCATTTTTCACTTCTGCATAGCGCATTTCATTGTATTTACTACCAGTAAAAAAATGAATTCCGCCGAGCAGATAAATTCCGCCTCCCTCCATTGTAATCCATGCTCCCCATTGTCCGGAAATATCGTTATAGGCAGATTCCAGACGGTCTCCCTGAAATACCACCATATTATCCATTTCTCCCTGTACTTTCAGAGTCCCATTAACCAATAAACTTGACCCGTAATGAAAATGTATTTGTGTTCCGGCAGCTATTTGCAAGCTAACGTCCTCCTCCACCAGCACTGAATTGTAAACCAGAATTGGTTTTTCAGGTGTCCATGTTGTATCATTGGAAATATAAGCCCCATTGACTAAGAATACATTTTGTCCAAATGCCACCAAATCAACATCCTGAGCATTTCCATTTGATACAAAAACAATGGAATCCTGCTCAACCATTTCATTTTTTAAAGGATCAATTGTGACCTCAACAAAAATAAACAAGGAATCTTCTGGAGCAATCTCAACATCTGACACCCTAACTCCTGGTCGCCCGTCAATATTTAGCCGAAATACCGAAGCATCACCTTTTGCTAATGCGATCTCATCAATTTTCATGGCTTTGCTGTGTGGATTAATGACGGTCAGATATTTTGTTGTTGAACCAATGTTTGTAAAAATGGTATCAAACTGAACGGTATCAGTAGAAAAAGCAAGTTTGTCAGACGGACTGCTTGTATAGGGATTTCTCTCGCAGGAGGATATTACGGCAAGTATGCTAATAAAAAACGATATGACAACAACGATTCGCATGGGACAAAGATAAAAGACTATTTTGCAATTTAATCATTTAAAATTTGATAAATAAACGTCGTGTGGATGCACTTATTGTTTATGAGCTACGGAGGATTGTTGATTGTTGATTGTTGATTGCTGATTGCTGATTG
>CAYOUD010000003.1:0-41565 GCA_964407055.1 uncultured Bacteroidales bacterium
GATTCACAATCGGTATTAATATCTAACTATTTGCGGTGAATTTTTCGGGTTAAATAAAAATTTGTTATATTTGTCTCATTATCAAAAATATAATTATGCTGAAACGAATATCAATTGTTAGTGTGATTCTGGTTCTTGCCGGAATAAGCTTTAGCTCATGTAATAAGGTGGAAAATAATATAAACCGTGCATGGTTAAAGGAAAGTATGATGGCAGAAGATGTTGCCGAGATAATCTGGGATTTTCAGGATGGTGGTACTTTAGTTCGCTTGTATAATGCCGGTGAAATAACAGATACTGCGTATTTTACCATCGAAAAGAAAACATTGTACACCGCGATTAAAATTATTGAGGCCGAAACATTGCCTGGTGTATCTGATCCGAATGGATTCTTTCGTGTTGATGAAATCTCTGAGGACAAACTGATTTTGACTCGTTATGAAATGCTCGATGAGTCAACTGAAGGTGCATATTTAAGGCGTGAATTTGTAAGCCTTGATTAATGGCAAAAACCCGAACAGTATTTCTCTGTTCTGAGTGTGGTTATGAATCGCCCAAATGGGTAGGGCAATGTCCATCATGCCATGCATGGAACAGCTTTAAAGAATTTCAGCATAGTACATCAAAAAAATCGGGTGCAAAATCAACATCTTCTCAAAGTCCATCTAAAGCGGTTGCAATTCACGAAATTAGTGCAACTGAAACAGAACGTTTGGTTTTTCCATTTCCCGAAGTAAATCGGGTTTTTGGTGCAGGGCTTGTGCCTGGCACTGTTGCACTAATTGCCGGAGAACCGGGTATTGGTAAATCCACTTTGCTCTTGCAATTGTTGTTGCAAACCGAAAAAATCAGAGCGCTGTATTGTTCAGGAGAAGAGAGTTTGCAGCAAGTGAAATTGCGTGCAGATCGAATCGGGTCAAGGCAATCTACCTGCTTATTTACGGATGAAACCGATGTTGATAAGCTTATTCATATTGCAAAAGAAACTGAAGCTCAGGTAGTGGTTGTGGATTCTATCCAAACGGCATTTTGTGATGAATTAGATTCTGTCGCTGGAAGTATTACACAAATACGCGATTCTGCAGCTCGAATTATTCGCTATGCAAAATCCAATCAAGTGGCTTTTTTGCTTGTTGGTCATATTACAAAATCAGGAAATATTGCAGGACCTATGATCCTGGAACACATGGTTGATGTTGTTTTACAGTTTGAAGGCGACCAAAATAATTTTTACCGAATTTTACGAGCCAGAAAAAACCGGTTCGGAAGCACACAGGAAATTGGTGTGTTTGAAATGAAACAAGAGGGGTTAAGAGAAGTCACAAATCCATCAGAAATCTTTCTTTCAGGAGAATCTGCTCACTTGAGCGGTGTTGCTTTGGGTGCATCGGTTGAAGGCATTCGTCCTATGTTAATTGAAATGCAGGCACTTGTAAGTTCTGCCGTTTATGGAACTCCGCAAAGAACTTCAACAGGCTATGATATCCGGCGATTGAATATGCTCTTGGCAGTTTTGGAAAAACGGGTTGGTTTTCGCTTAAATCAAAAAGATGTGTTTGTAAATATAGCTGGCGGGCTTAAAATTACAGATACAGGTTTAGATTTGGCATTGATTGCTGCAATTCTTTCTTCAGATCAAGATATGAGTATTCCGGATGCTACAGTGTTATGTGGTGAGGTCGGATTGTCTGGTGAGGTAAGATCCATAAGCAGGATTACACAGCGTATTTCTGAGGCTGATCGTTTGGGTTTTCAACGGATTATTATCCCTGCCAATTCATTAAAAGAAAAGGTTCAAACTCGAAACATTCAAGTTATTCCTGTACGCACTGTTAGCCAGATGTTAAAAGCTTTATTTCGAGAAAATTAATCGGATCGTTTATTTATAAATTCAAATCTCCCTCACCATTTTGCCGTTCCCATTCAGAACAATCAACGGTGACATTGAGTTGATCCGGAACGTTGAACTTATCTTCTTGTGTATAGGGTAAATTTGGGTCAGAATAAACTTGCTCCATATATAATGCCCAAATAGGCAATGCCATGCTTGCACCTTGTCCGAGTGTAATTCCACGGAAGTGAATACTTCGTTCTTCTCCGCCAACCCAGGCGCCAGAAACAAGATTTGGAGCAATTCCCATAAACCATCCATCAGATTGATTGTTAGTCGTCCCGGTTTTTCCTGCCAGCTCTGCGGTGAAATTATAACGATATCGTAGCCGCACACTGGTTCCAAAATCAACAACTCCCTTCATCAAATCAATCATGAGGTAAGCTGTTTGTTCATCGATTGCTTCATTCTGAACAGCTTGAAATTCTGCAAGAATGTTTCCGTTTTTATCTTCAATACGGGTAACAAATAGTGGGCGGGAATAAATTCCTTGATTGGCAAAACTTGTATATGCTCCAACCATTTCTTTAAGCGTAACCTCTGCTGCTCCAACACAAATTGACGGATAAGGATCAATGTGACTTGAAACTCCCATTGCTCTTGTGATTTCTATAACTGCTTCGGGTGAAAACTGTTTCAATACCCAGGCAGAAATTTGGTTTAATGAGCTTGCCAAGCCGTATTTTAGGCTTACCATTTCTCCCTCTTTTTTGTTGTCAGAATATTTTGGTGTATAAAATTCCGGCTTTTGACCTTCCGGCATTTTAAAAGTTACAGGAATATTTGGCACTTTATGACACGGAGAGTATCCATTTTGCATCGCTAGCGTATAAATAAACGGTTTGAAAGTTGATCCTACTTGCCGTCTTGCCAAAGATGTCATATCATATTTGAAATGTTTGTAATTGATATCTCCAACATATGCTTTAACATATCCGGTTTGTGGTTCCATACTCATAAATCCGGCATGTAAAAAGTATTTATAATATAGGATTGAATCCATAGGTGTCATGACAGTATCTATTTCACCATCCCATGAGAAAACAGTCATCTCAGTTGGAGTCTCAAACATGATATCAATCGAATCTTTACTCATGCCTGCAACTTTATGTACCCGATACCGTTCACACCGACGCTTACTGTTTTCCATGATTCTGTTAATATCACTTTGTGTTAGTTGCCATGCAAATGGCGCTTTTGATCGTCCTTTCTGGTCTTTATAAAATGCATCTTGGAGAAATCCACCAATGTGTTCTTCTACAGCATTTTCAGCATATTTTTGCATGCGGGAATTTAATGTTGTGTAAATTTTCAATCCATCGCTGTAAATATTGTAATTTGTTCCGTCTGCTTTGATATTTTTATTACACCATCCATAAGCAGGGTCAATTTCCCAACTGATGGAGTCTTCAACAAATAATCGAGCGTCATAATAATCTTCCCTTTGCGGTTTATTGGTGGTAAGATATTGTCTTAAAAATTCTCTAAAATAAGTGCCGCTACCTAAATTATGATCAACACGCTGAAATTTGATGCCAAGTGGGAGTTCTTGCAGCGAATCTTTTTCTAAGTTTGATAAATATCCGTATTTGTGCATTTGAAAAAGGACGACATTTCTCCGTGTTTTTGTTTTTTGCGGAAAACGGAGTGGGTTGTACAATGATGGATTTTTCAACATCCCAACAAGCATTGCAGATTGTTGGACGTTAAGGGAATCCGGAGTTGTACTGAAATAAACACGCGAAGCAGATTCAATTCCAACTGCCAGATTGAGGAAGTCAAAATGATTAAGATACATGGTTAGAACCTCTTCTTTCGTATAGGATTTTTCGAGTTTTACTGCGATAACCCATTCCCGAAGCTTTCGATTGACTAGTTGTATCTTGTTGTTTAGGTCTTCCCTGGGGAAAATCAATTTTGATAATTGCTGCGAAATAGTTGACCCTCCGCCTTTTAGATTTCCGGATACAACACCATAAGCAACACGACCTAAGGCTTTAAAGTCAATTCCTGAATGTTTTCGAAAACGAATATCTTCCGTAGCAATAAGTGCATCAATTACATGGGGTGAAATTGAATCAAACTCGGTTTTTGTTCGGTTTTCCTGAAAATAAGTCCCTAATAATTCTTGATCTGCTGTTATAATTTGAGTTGCAAGATTAGATTTTGGGTTTTCTAACTGCTCAAAACTTGGCATGAGCCCCATTTTTCCATTTGCAATAAAAATAAAATAAATAATTATGAATATCCATCCAAAGGTGAAAACACCCCAGAATATCCATTTAAAGCGGCGTTTGAAGCCTTTTGCGTATTCCCTTTTTTGCTTCATTTTTTGCTGAATTCTTTGTTCACTAAATTAAGTAAAATGTTTTTAATTTGAACAAAGTGCGATAATTTCTTTTCTTTGTGAAAATTTATCAGAGAAATTTGAAGTATTTATGGAAGAAAATTTGGTAATTGTCGAGTCACCCGCAAAAGCACAAACCATTAAACGGTTTTTAGGGAAAGACTTTTTAGTTAAGTCCAGTTTTGGGCATATCAGGGATCTCTCGAAGAAAAATTTCGGGATTGATGTAGAAAAGGATTTTAAGCCGAACTACGAAGTGTCGCCTGATAAGAAAAAAATTACCGCTGAATTGAAAAAACTGGCGAAACAAGTAAAAATTGTTTGGTTGGCTTCTGATGAAGACCGTGAAGGAGAGGCAATTGCATGGCATTTAGCTGAAGAATTAAACCTTTCGCAAGATTCTACTAAACGTATTGTTTTTCATGAAATTACAGAAACCGCAATTAAAAATGCTATCAAAAATCCGAGGGAAATTGATTATAATTTAGTAAATGCTCAACAAGCAAGGCGAGTGCTGGACAGACTTGTCGGATTTAATCTCTCTCCGTTACTTTGGAAAAAAATCAAACCATCCTTATCTGCGGGACGCGTACAATCGGTTGCTGTTCGCTTGATTGTTGAACGTGAGCGAGAAATTAATGCATATAAAGCGGATTTCGCTTATCGAATTATTGCACAATTTGAAAAGCAATCTGGAGTAGTATTTGAAGCGGAGTTCTCAGTAAGACCAAAAACGGAAGCAGAAGCGAAAGTATTGATTGAATCTTTCATAAATGCAAAGTTTCAAATTTCAGATATTCAGGTAAAACCCGGGAAAAAATCCCCGGCACCACCGTTTACAACATCAACACTACAACAGGAGGCCAGTCGAAAACTTGGTTTCTCAGTTTCCCGCACCATGCAGGTCGCTCAAAAATTGTATGAGTCTGGAAAAATTACCTACATGCGTACCGACTCAGTGAATTTGTCAGGGCTTGCTATAAATTCAGCAAAAAAAATGATTGAGGCAGATTTTGGTCCCGAATATGCTAAAACTCGTCAATATAAAAATAAATCGAAAGGAGCACAGGAGGCGCATGAAGCCATCAGACCAACTTATATTGATAAAAAATCAGTGGATGGAACTTCTCAGGAGCAAAAACTTTATGAGCTGATTTGGAAACGGACAGTCGCTTCGCAAATGGCAAACGCCGAAATTGAGAAAACACAAGTTGAAATTGATTGTGGTAATCCCAAAGGACAATTTGTAGCGCATGGCGAAGTGATAAAATTTCCAGGCTTCCTTACCTTATATATAGAGTCAACTGATCAGGACGAACAGGAGCCGACTAAAGGGATACTTCCTGCAATGAAACTCAAAGAGATCCTGAATTATCGAAATATTCAGGCTACACAGCGGTTCTCAAATCATCCGCCGCGTTATACCGAGGCGAGTTTAGTACGAAAACTCGAAGAGCAAGGAATTGGGCGTCCGTCAACTTATGCGCCGACAATTTCTACTGTTCAGCAACGGGAATATGTGCAAAAAGGAAAGGATGAAAACCTGTCGCGGCAAATTGTGTCTCTAAAACTTGAAGCTGATGAGATAAAAAGACAACAAAGGGATGAAAATTACGGGAATGCCAAAGGAAAACTTGTCCCTACGTCTTTGGGAATGGTTGTCAATGATTTTCTAATGGAGCATTTTCAGGAAATTCTGGATTATAATTTTACGGCAAAAGTTGAAAAACAATTCGATGAAATTGCAATGGGCGAGTTGAAATGGACAGAAATGATACATGAGTTTTATGACCCATTTATTGAAAACCTTAAAAAAATTGAAGAGACAAAAACTTCTCGTTGGGAACGTGTCTTGGGAGAGGATCCTAAAACAGGAAAACCGGTAAGTGTTAAAATTGGCCGATATGGCCCGTATGTTCAAATTGGTTCACCGGATGCTGAAGAAAAACCCACATTTGCAAGCTTGCAGAAAGATCAAAATGTTGAAACAATAAGCTTGGATGAGGCATTCGACCTCTTTAAACTACCTATAAATCTTGGAAAATATGAGGACGAAGATGTGACTATCGGAATCGGACGCTTTGGTCCCTATGTTCGTCACAATAAATCCTTTTATAGTCTAAGTAAAACGGATGACCCTTACACAATTAACATGGAGCGGGCAGTTGAAATTATTATTGAAGGAAAAGAAAAAGCAAAAAAACGGGAGCTAAAACGTTTTAATGAGGATAAAGATATTGTAATTCTCAATGGACGATATGGTCCCTATATTTCATACAAAAAGAAAAATTATCGCATTCCAAAGTCCAAAGTGCCAGAGGATTTAAGTTATGAAGAATGTAAGGAGATTATTGAAAAGGGAGCTGCTAAAAAGAAAAAATAGCAAGCTTTAAATTGATCTATGATATAATAATGTGACTAATGTCATCGTTATACTTTTCGTAGAATAATGTTTTTTTTAGCGGAATTATTAAAAACATTTGCATTTCTTGTATTGATGTCAAAAAAAAATTGTATTTTTCGCTGATATTTGATTTTGTTCGATATTGAAAAGTAGATGGTTATTAACAATTTCGAGCTTATTAACCAAAAATTGTTAATAAAGCTTGTTTGTTTAAAAATTAATTATTTACTTTACGAGTCGAGCAGAACATATAAGGGCTTGTAGAATTAACTATTTTGATATGAGGCGTTTAACTATAGCGATTTTGATTTTGTTTGCAACTGTAGGAATTACATTTGCTCAAAGTGATGCGCATTTTAGCTTGTTTGAATTCAATACACTGAATTACAACCCTGGATATGCGGGTAGTAATGATGCGATATGTGTGACCTCCGTTCACCGCCAACAATGGGTTGGTTTTGAAGAAGGAAGACCACAAACCACAGTGTTTAGCGTTGACATGCCAATTAATGCAATCAGTAGTGGTGTTGGATTAACAGTTTTCCAGGAATCAATCGGGTTTCAAAAAGATTTAAACATTAGTGCATCTTATGCATATAGGCTCGAACTTGATTACGGAACACTTGGTATAGGGTTTAGCCTTGGAATGATAAGTCGTGCTATTAATGGCGATTGGATAACCCCGGAATCCTTAAATGGAGGACAAGTTTTTACAGATCCGGTAATTCCGCATATGGATAGTAAAATGGTTTTTGATGTTGGACTGGGTGCTTATTATCGTTATGATAATTTTTATGCCGGACTTTCGAGTTTACATATTACTCAGCCCGTTTTTAAATTCAACGGAAGCGATGGAGGAGATGACTCTAAAAATCCATATGTTAAACGACATTATTACATTGTAGGTGGGTATATTTATCAATTACCAAATCCTATGTTTGAATTGAAACCGTCTGTGCTGGTACAAACAGATTTTACAGCTGCAGAATTTAGCATTAACGGACAGTTTATATATAATAAAAAGTTTTGGGGCGGTATAACTTATCGTTATGATGATGCAATTGTTCCAATGCTTGGAATCCACCTGTTGAACGGAATCAGTGTGGGTTATAGTTATGATGTTGTTTTGGGTGATATCGCCGGTTACACCAGTGGCTCTCATGAAATCGTAGTTCGCTACTGTTTCAATATGGACATGGGTGGCGGTGTTGGACGTTATCGAAGTGTGAGAAGATTGTAATTTTTTAAATTAGCGCTTACTAATACCATATATTATGAAGAAATTATTGTTCATAGGATTCATTCTCGCCGTAGTTCTTTCGAGTTGCGGATATTATGGCAGTGGTGATCTTGTTGGAGTATCAAGAAAACAGTGGTACACACCGGATCCTTATGGCATGTTGTTTGTCCCACCGGGTTCTTATAATATGGGCCCCAGTGATCAGGATGTGCCTAATGCAATGACTGCTACCTCGAAAACAGTTACTATTCAGGGGTTTTGGATGGATGAAACAGAAATTACAAATGCTGAGTATCGTCAATTTGTGAATTGGGTGCGCGACTCCCTTGCATTGACTGTGCTTGCCGAAAACCCTCCTGAAAATTATGATTCAGAAGGTCGTGACTTTTTTAGGGCGATTCCCGATGATGATCCCCAAGCACTGGTATTAGAAGCTATTGGGTATGATTCATACAATTTCGATGGTTATCGTTTGCTGGATTGGCAGGCTCGTGTAGATTTGCAGGATCCTGAGATTAAAGCTGCTTTGCTGGAAAATTCAAATCTATATCTCAAGCCTCCACCAAAAGTATTCCATTATATGCGTCGCATTGACCTAAATAGCAATGCTTTGTATTTTGAATATTATTGGGTGGATTTGCAACAAGCTGCAAAAAAACATTCATTCCGTAAAGACGGAAGACAGGTTGAGCAAGATGTACAAAGAACTTTTGATCGTGAGACAGATGCAGGTATTCGTATCGGTCGTCACTGGAATGCTGAAACCGAAGAGTACGAAGGAACAATTAAAGATCGTGAAGAATTGAAACGCCGTCGTGAATGGGAAGACTTTGAAGATCGTGATGTCGTTGATCAGTTCTCATATATTATGCATGAAAGAGTTCCTGTTTATCCCGATACGTTGTGCTGGATGAGTGAATTTACTTATTCATACAATGAGCCAATGACCAAAATGTATTTCTGGCATCCTGCTTATGACTATTATCCGGTAGTTGGTGTTAACTGGAAACAAGCGGTAGCATTCTCGAAATGGCGCTCTATGTTGAAAAATGCGTATCAGCGTGAAAGTAGAGATTTTTACCTGAATGATTACAGGCTTCCAACTGAATCGGAATGGGAATATGCTGCCCGCGGTGGTCTTGATTTACAAATGTACCCTTGGGGTGGATTATATACTAGAAATTATAGCGGATGCTTTATTGCCAATTTTAAACCCATGCGTGGTAATTACTACGATGATGGTGGTGTTCAAACATTAATGGTCGGTACATATGACCCGAATGAATATGGATTGTATGATATGGCAGGAAATGTTGCAGAGTGGACTATAAATGCATTTGAGCCGGCTGCTTATCGCTATACGCATGACTTGAACCCGGATTATCAATATTATGCACACCCGGATGACCCACCGGTAATGAAACGTAAAGCTGTACGTGGTGGTAGCTGGAAAGATGTTGCATACTATATGCAGAATGGTACTCGTACTTATGAATATCAAGACTCTGCCAAATCGTATATTGGTTTCCGTAATGTAAGAACATATTTAGGTCGTCATCGTGCCGACGGCGTATCATATTCACAGGTTTATTAATTATTAAGGATTAACACAAAACATCGCAACTATGAAATTTTCAGAATTAGTTAGGAGTAAAAAGTACCAAAAAGGAATGGGCTTTATCTATGGATGGGGTGCTTCTATTGTACTTATTGGTGCATTGTTCAAAATTGAGCACTTACCAGGTGCAAGTATTATGCTTATGGTCGGTTTGTTGACGGAAGCACTCATTTTCGCCCTGTCCGCGTTTGAACCGCCACACGAAGAGTACGACTGGAGTTTGGTTTATCCAGAACTTGCCGGGATTGATGAGTCTATCGAAGTAGATGACAAATCTGCAGCTGTTGCTTCTAAAAAAACTGCTCTAGAGCGTTTCGATGCTATGATTGAGTCTGCAGAAATCTCTCCTGAATTATTTGAGAAATTAGGACATGGCTTACAAAATATGAGTCAAACTGCTGAGAAGTTATCTGATGTATCAAGTGCAACTGTTGCAACCAATAATTATGTTTCGAATTTCGAAAAAGCTTCAGAAAAAGTGAATGAATTTGCAGATGCCTATGGTACTTCAGCTTCAAAACTGAATCAGTCTGCTGATAAATTAGCAAATACTTATGGAAATTCTGCTGATGTTGTTGGTCAGTCTGGGAATGAATTGGCTCTGGCTTATCAGAAGTTGACAAAATCAATGAATGACGAATTTGAAAAAACTGCTGGAAATACGGACACCTATGGTGAACAATTGGAAGGCATGACTAAAAATTTAACAGCACTCAATGCTGCTTATGAACTTCAATTGAAAGGAACTAACGAGCATCTTGAAAAAAGTAAAGATCTCTATGGTGGACTTACTGACGTTATGAGCGACTTGCATGATACGGTTGAAGATACCAAACGTTTCCGCGAAGAAGTATCTAAACTTGGCAACAATCTAGCTGCAATGAATACCGTATATGGTAATATGTTGTCTGCTATGAATGTGAAGCAAGATTAATTCATTGAATGGTAATATTGTAAAATTTTAAATTATGTCAACAGGGAATTGTCCAGAAACCCCTCGTCAGAAGATGATTGGTATGATGTACCTCTTTTACACAGCGCTACTTGCGTTGAACGTGTCAGGAGAGATTATCAATGCCTTTGTCCTCGTGAATGACAGTCTTGAAGTAACAACTGAAAGTTTTTACAACAAGACCGAGGGACTATACGCCAAGCTGGGGGCTTTAAATGCCCAGCAAGAGGAAAAATATGGCCCGATTTTCGAAGAAGCACTTGTTGTAAAAGGGAAAACAAATGTCCTTATTAAGCGTATTGAACGATTAAAACAGGAAATTATCGCAAAAGCGGATGGTGATACCTTTGATCCCAAAAATCCGAAATCAGTCCATGACATTAAAAAGAAAGATAACTTGAACGCTGCACCAGAGCTTATGGTTGGTGAAGGTGGACCCTTAAAGGGAGATAGTCTGGAAATGTGGTTAGATGAGTATCGTGTATTTATGCTTAGCCATATTCGTGATACATCATTTGCTATTCACGGAAATATTGCAAACAGTTTATCTACAGATGATGATTTTTCTGATCCTGAAAACAAAAAGACTTGGCAGGAAAAATTGTTTGTTCATATGCCATTAGTCGGAACAATCGCTATGATGACAAAATTACAGACAGATATCCGTAATGCGGAAGCTGATATTGTTGATCGTATGATTGTTGGTGTGGATGAGGATTTGATTACCATTACAAACGTTGAAGCTTTAGTAAGTTCAAATGCCAGCTATGTGGTTAAAGGGGGTAAGTATGAAGCGCAGGTATTTATTGGTGCGCGTGATACATCCATGAAACCAACAGTTTATTTCAGTAATGAATACCCATTTTATGATACAATAAAAGAAGGAGGTAAGATTACCTACAAAATGCGCGGTAACATGGGTGATAATTATGATACATTGCCAATTATTGAAGGTAAAGGAATTTATTCAATTGAGAACGTCCAAAATATCGGAACTCATCGATGGGGAGGACTGATTTCCTGGAAAACAAAACAGGGAGAAAAACTCTTACCATTCATGAATGAATATATGATTGGTGAAACTGGTTTTGCAATTTCACCTACGGGTGTAAATGTATTCTATCGTGGTATTGATAACCCGGTTGAAGTTTCAGTTTCAGGTTACCCGAAAGAAAAAGTAAGAGCCTATATGAGTGGAGGTGGATCGCTTGTGCCACGTGGAGGTTCCTATGTAGCCCGTATTACTAGCCCTTCAGCTCGTGAAGTTACGATTTCGGTTTCTGTTGAAACCGATGCAGGAACCAAAGCATTAGGAAGTAAAAAATTCCGTGTATTGAATGTTCCTGTACCTCCGGCTAAGCTGAATGGTACAAAAGGTGAAGGTCGTGTACATAAAAATGATGTCATGAGCGGAAAACTGATGGCTGACCTTGGGGATCAATTTTTCCCGTTCCAGGTCAAATTTGATGTGATTAGTTTCCGTTTTACTTATAAAGTACGTGGTCAAACAAATAGTATTACTGTTTATGGAGATCGACTGAATGCTGAAGCACAAACTGCTTTGCAAGGATTAGGCCGTGGAACTCGTGTGAGTTTCGAGTCAGTTCAGGTTAAAGGACCTTCAGGGACATTCCAAACAGCTCCTGTTTCACTAGAACTTAGATAGTTATGAAAAAACAAAGCATTTTTATCCTGACAATCCTGATTCTCCTTAGTGGCTTTGGGCTTAAGCTTGAGGCACAAGAGAGTGTTATTGATGGGGCGTATGCTCGAGAGCATATCCCAAAGCGTGAAATGGTTCCTTATCAAGGAATTCGTGAAGCGGATGCAATGTATTCCAAACGCGTTTTACGAATGATTGATCTGGATGAGAAAATTAATCATCCGCTGTATTTCCCTATTCGCCCGATTAATTATCCGGGAGGACAACAACCTGAACGTTCGCGTGTTAGCTTAATTCACTTGTTGTTCCATATCGGTATCCTTAATCCGGCGGAAGCACAACGGAAAATGGTCTTTAAATTTGACCCGAATGATTTTAACAATTGGTACAAATCGCCAATCCCACCGGAAGACTCAACAGGTAGAAACCAGGTGCTTACTTATCAGGAGGATATTGAGGTTCTCGATGAGCAAACCGGAATGCGTGAATGGGAAACCCGAGACAGGGCAATCGCTCTGCGAGATGTGAAGTCATACTTGCTCTGGGAAGAGTGGGTGTTTGATAAACAACGTTCTGTTATGGATGTTAGAATTATTGCAATTGCACCGGTCGCAAAATTTATTACTGAGAAAAGTGGAATTGAGGAGCTTGAAACTCAGCGTATGTTCTGGGTACCTTTCCCTCAGTATCGACCTTTACTTGCAAAATATGAGGTTTTTAACGTGCAAAATGATTCGGAAAGAAGAACGTTTGATGATCTTTTCGCTCAGCGTCGCTTTGAATCTTATATCATTTCTGAAAGTAACGTGTATGACAATCGCTTTATCAGAGATTATTTGTTAGGAATCGATGCAATGCATGAAGGTAAAAAAGTCGAAGCTGAACTTTTCAACTTTGAACACGACCTTTGGGAATATTAATGTTTTGTTTTAATGATATAAAGAAGGCTGTCCGCGGACAGCCTTCTTTCGTTTGTATGATTTCATATTATCATTTACTCATCAAGCTTCCGCTTAAGCTCATTTAAACTTTCCTTTAGCTCTTGTTCATTTTCTGTTTTGCAGATTAAAAGCGCTTCCCCAGAGTCAACAACAATAAAACCTTCCAAATCTTTTATAATTGCTTGCTTATTTTCCGGCAGACGAATAATATTATCGTATGCATTTTCAACAATCAGATTCTCCCCATTGAAAACAACATTCTTTGCTTCGTCTTTCTCGCTGTTTTCATATAAACTTTTCCAAGTGCCTAAATCAGACCAACCAAATTCGGCACAAAGCGAAAACACATTTTTTGCCCGCTCCATAACTCCGTAATCAATTGAAATTGTCTTACACTCTGAATATACTTTTTGAATGAATTGTCGCTCTTCGCTCGTACCAAAAAGCGCTTCGCCTTCCAAAAATAAATTGTGAACCTCCGGGAGATATGTCCTGAGTGCATTATCAATACTTTTTAATGACCACATGAAAATTCCTGCATTCCAATGAAATTCTCCGCTTTCCAGAAAAAAATTAGCTAGCTCAAGGTTGGGCTTTTCTGTAAAGGTTTTGACACGCTTAAATGTATCGTCCTTTGATTTCGCTTCATCAATTTGAATGTACCCATAACCCGTATCAGGTCGATTTGGCTTGATACCAATTGTTAACAGCGCATCATTATTTTGCACAAATTGTAAGCCAGACTCAATGTTTCGCCGAAATGCTTCCTCGTCAATGATTAGATGATCAGCAGGTGTAACAACAATATTCGCCATTGGAATTTTGCTCTTTATCCGACAGGTTGCGTAACTTATGCAAGGTGCTGTATTCCTTCGCATGGGTTCTGTCAGGATGTTTGTTTCCGGAATTTCCGGTAGTTGTTCTGCCACAAGCACTTGGTAATCCTGACTTGTCACCACGTAAATGTTTTCAGCAGGAAATAAATTATTGAATCGATTAAATGTGAGTTGAAGTAAAGATTTGCCCACGCCGAGAATGTCTAGAAATTGTTTGGGCTTTTCTGTTGTGCTGATTGGCCAAAAACGGCTTCCAATACCTCCTGCCATGATTACACAGTAGTTTATATTTTTCATGTTTTATAACTTTTCTATTCGAAAGAAAATTAGTAAAAATTTGCCGAAGAATAAAATAATTTGCTTTTATTTTAGATTTAATTCATAAGAATAGTAAATTTGTTTAATTGATAATTGTAATCTGCCTGGAATGAAGTTTTTTACACATATTGGAAAATATATGCTACTTATGGGAAAAGTCTTTTCCCGTCCGGATCGATTTCGAATGTTTTTTAAACAGGTTTTTAAGGAAATTGAAATTATTGGCATGAATTCCCTTGGTATTGTTGCGATTGTTTCTGTTTTTATGGGTGCCGTTTTAACATTGCAGGTGGGGATTAACTTTATTCATCCATTGATTCCAAATTATTTGATCGGATTAACTGTCCGGGATACCATGATTCTAGAATTCGCATCAACAATTATTTGTCTTATTTTGGCTGGAAAGACTGGTTCTAATATCGCATCTGAAATTGGAACCATGAGAATTACAGAACAAATTGATGCCCTTGAAATTATGGGCGTAAATTCAGCTAATTATCTAATTCTACCGAAAGTAATTGCGGCATTGATGTTTTTCCCAATACTTACGCTCATTTCCATTATGCTTGGTGTTGCCGGAGGGATTGGGGTTGCTTTACTAACGGATGTGGTTACTTTTTACGATTATCTGGACGGTTTGCGTTTGTTTTTTCAACCGTTTTATATTCTTTACACAATAGTTAAAATGTTGGTCTATGCATTTATTATTACTACGGTGTCAGCATATCATGGTTATTACACGAATGGAGGAGCGCTTGAAGTCGGCAAAAGTAGCACCATAGCTGTGGTTTACAGTATTATTGCAATTCTGGTGATGGATTTGGTTATTACTCAACTGATGTTAACATGATTAGGATAGAAAACATAGAAAAGTCTTTTTTAGGCGCAAAGGTATTACTCGGAGTTTCGGCTGAGTTCTATGAGGGAAAAACAAATCTTATCATTGGGCAAAGCGGTAGTGGGAAAACCGTTCTGCTAAAATGTATTGTCGGATTGAATCAACCGGATAATGGATCTGTTTTTTATGACGATCGAAATTATAGCCTTGCAAATTTTAAAACAAAAAAAGCAATTCGTGAAGAAATAGGAATGATTTTTCAAGGCAGTGCATTGTTTACTTCCGAAACAATTCAGGATAATGTCATGTTTCCCATGGAGATGTTTGGAAATCAAAGCAAAAAGGAAAAGTTGTTACGAGTTAACCAATGCCTTGAACGAGTAGGAATCTCCGGGACAAATCATCTTTTCCCAGGCGAACTGTCTGGAGGAATGCAGAAAAGGGCAGCCATTGCCAGAGCAATTGTCCTAAATCCAAAATATTTGTTCTGTGATGAGCCTAACTCAGGCTTGGATCCGAAAACATCCCTTAAAATTGATGAATTAATTTCAAATATTACCAAAGATTATAATATTACAACCATCATTAATACGCATGATATGAATTCTGTTATGCAAATTGGTGAAAATATTTTGTTTCTCAACAATGGTGTTAAAGACTGGGAGGGAACGAATAAAGTGATGTTTGATTCAGATAGCGAAACTTTTAATTCCTTCGTTTTTGCTTCTGAAATGGCGAAACTATTAAAACAAAAGCAATGAAAAATCGATTCATACTTTGCATATTTATTGGCTTTATGCTACTTGCAGCATGTGGTAATAAACCAGACGAGTCACCTAAGCTAGTTAATCTGATTGCTCAGGACACCTTGGCGATGATGTTTTATGATATCCATATGATTGATGCGTCTCTAACAACCAATATTGTGGATCCCAATGGCGCATATTCAAGGTTCAATTTATATCAATCCATGTTTTCAAAATATAATCGAAATGAGGATGATTTTAATGCAAGCATCCGTTATTATGTCTTAAATGAGATTGATATCTTAGATCATGTTTACGATCAGGTCCTCGCCAGAATGAACAAGGAGCAAGGCGAATTGACAAAGAAACTCCAGGAGGATATTTAATGGCTTTTCCATTTCACTTTTCTGCTAAATTTTCTGCATTGGAACACCCGGCTTATCGGTTTCGTCAAACTGATTTTTTCCGTTTGAGGGATTTTGTAAAAAGAAAATTTGATGATGCTGAGGCAGATAGAAATGAAATTCGTTTTAGTTTGAATCGGGTATTCGGATTTATGAGTTTCCCAATTACACTGAAAAATGAAAATTCGCAGGTTAAATATTCAATTGATATGATGCCTGTTCTATTGAGTATTATATTCGTATTGTTTGTCAGTTTGTTTATGGCGCAAGGGTCAATAATGCTTAGTCTTGCAATTGGTCTCATTGCATTTGTTGTACTATACGGATTTTCCGTGTTGATTGTTAATGGAATGGTGCGACGAATTCTTGAAACTTTCGTTATGGAGGACATGAAACAGTTTGAAAAAAATATAGAAAAACCTGTTTGTATTCATTGCGGAAAACCCATGAACCCGGGACAACAGATATGCGATTCATGTAAGTCGAAAACATCGGCAGATAAGAACAATCAGCTTAATTACACCTATGTTTCTGAAGATAAACCATGAGGAAATTTGCTGCAAATATTGCTTTTACCGGCACAAAATACATCTACAATCCTCTGATTATCACCTCTGATGATGGCGAAATTCTTTCTGTGACTGAGCAAAGCCTCGAGTCAGAAGAACCGGCAGGGCTTGAGTATCACTCGGGTATGATTATCCCAGGTCTGATTAATGCACATACGCACATTGAATTGTCTGTTCTAAATCAGACTTATCAAGCAAAAAAAGGAATTTTGGATTTTGTCAAACATGTGATCAGTCTGCGACGAACGGATGCAATGCCTGACAAACAATCAATCGCTAGAATAATCCATAAAATGCGATTCCAAGGAATAAAGGCTTTTGCGGATATTGCAAATTCTGCAGTGAGCTTTTCTGCAAAAGTTGCTGATGATACAATTGTTTCAAAAACTTTTTTTGAGTTTTTCCCCCTTAGTCAGGAACAAGCAATACATCAAACAAAAATATTTGCATCTTGCAAAAGCAAATTTCCTCAGGCAGAAATCTATCCGGCTTTTCATTCACCCTATGCGATTGCTAAATCCGGACTTTCTACAATCAGTAAAAACTTTGAGCAGACTGAATATAGCAGTTTGCACTTCAGAGAAAGTGAGTTTGAAACCAGTTTGAAATCTGACAACAACCCATTAATCCGGTTTTACCGTGATATGAATCCTGATTTTAGCCCTGCTTTTGTAAATCCGGGTTTTAGTAATGAACAGGGAGAAATACTAAAAAATTTGAAGCAATTTTTGCTTGTACACAATATTCATATCACCGAAAACGAAATTGAAAATCTATTAATCTGGTCTGAGCAGCAACAAGTGAAACTTAATTTTGTGATTTGCCCTCGTTCAAATGAAAACATCACCGGAAAACTTCCTCCTGTTGATTTACTGATGAAGTATCAGCTTAATCTTTGTTTGGGAACAGATTCTTTGTTATCAGCGCCAAACTTGTCTATCTTTGACGAGATGAAATTTTTGCAACAAAAACTCCCTGCATTAAAATTCAGGGAAATCCTAAAAATGGCGACTCTCAACGCTGCAAATGCCTTAGGGTGGAGCGAGGATTTTGGGGAAATTGCAGTTGGGAAACGTCCCGGATTGAATCTAATTGAAATGAAACAATTAAAGCGGGATGTTTTGCATCCTGATGCGCAACTAAAAGTTCTAATTTAAAATGGCAACATTTTTATTCGATGATATCGTGTTTGGTCCAGTAAAATCCAGACGTTTGGGACAGTCGCTAGGCATTAATCTATTGCCGGAGAATGCAAAGGTTTGTAATTTTGACTGTGTGTATTGTGAATGTGGTTGGACCCATGCGAGTTCTGGGAAACTTCCAACAAAACAAGCAGTCTTTGAACGAATGAAATCCAGATTTCAGCATTGTGTTGATCAAGGGATGCTTGTCGACGTAATCACCTTTGCAGGAAATGGGGAGCCAACTTTGCATCCTGATTTTAGTGAAATACTTGACGAAACAATCCGCTTAAGAAATCTCATTTTGCCGAATGCTAAAATTGCTGTGCTTACAAATGCTGGGAATTTGCATAAGCTTGTAGTTCGTGAGTCACTGAAGAAAATAGAAATGGCAATTTTAAAACTTGACTCAGCCATTGAATCTACTGTGTTGACAATTAATCAGCCCGCTCCCGGATTCCGTTTTGATTCTTATGTAGAGCATATCAAAAACTTCCCGGGAAGTAAAATTATTCAAACCATGTTCCTCAAGTATCGCAAAGGAGATGTGTTTATTGATAATACCACAGAGCAAGAATTGGACGCATGGTTAAACGCATTGAAACGCATTAATCCAGAGTTGGTGATGATTTATTCTGTTGCACGAGACACGCCGGATGAAGGCGTTGAAGCACACGATAGAGAGACATTGGTGCAGATTGCAAAACGTGTGGAACAAGCAGGATTTCATGTTGAAATCTCATAATATCTTACCAATCAATTGAAATAATGACATTTGATTTTGAAAATGCCAGAAACAAAATCACATAAAGTATTAATTGCGCCATTGGATTGGGGTTTGGGTCATGCAACGCGCATGATTCCGCTTATCCGGGCTTTTTTGACGGAGGGATGCATTGTGGAACTTGCTTCCGACGGACAAGCATATGAATTATTGCAGCACGAGTTTCCTGCGCTTAATATACACCGTATTCCCGGATATGGAATCCATTACAGTAAACACCAATTGCTTATGTTAAGCTTAATTTATCAGGCTCCTGCAATGTTTCGGGGTATGCGAAAAGAACATAAATGGTTGGATACGTACTGTGAAAATTACGCTCCGGATATTATTATTTCTGATGATCGCTTTGGGATGCATCACAAATCTGCATATTCAGTTTACGTGACGCATCAAATCAATCTAATCATGCCTGGATATTTGAAATTTCTGCAGCCACTTGTCCGATTTATTCACAAAAAAATTATTCACAAATACGACCTTTGTTTAATCCCTGATATGGAAATCAATGGATTAACCGGTATCCTTGCACATTCCAAAACTCAATTCAATTTTCCGGTACGATATCTTGGTGTTTTGAGTCGATTTCCTATTTCGCACAAATTGAGTCATGTAAAAATCCCTGATGTTCTTGCCGTGATTTCAGGCCCGGAACCGCAGCGAACGATTTTTGAGAATAGGCTTATAAAACTTTATGAAAATGAAGAAAAATCGGTTTGGGTTGTGTCCGGAAAACCGGGAACAATCGAGCAAACTCAATATGGTTCAGTTAAAATATTCAACCATCTGCCTACTGAAACTTTGTACGCATTGATGAAAAAGGTTCCTGTATTGATTTGCCGCTCTGGTTATTCAACACTGATGGATTTATTTGAAATCGGACGCAAAGCTGTCATTATTCCTACACCCGGACAAACTGAACAGGTATATCTTGCAAACGTATTTTCTGTAAAATTTGGGTTTAAACACATAAAGCAAAATGAAATTTTTACAACCGGGCAATTTCAACCAGAATATTGCACTCACTGGGATCATCCTGGATATTCGAAGCATTCTGAAAAATTAAAGACTCTGATTTACGATTTATTGCAAATAAAAAAAGGCTGAATTTACTCAGCCTTTTCCTTATATATTTTATTATTTTATGGTGTAGTTGTTTCTTCTTCTTTAGCAACCAACGTTTTTTCCTGATATCCAACCTCTGTAAATGAGATTCCGGCAGCGTCAGCATTTGATTGGTAAAAATTATTCAAATCTTGATACAAATGTACTTCTGAGTTTTTTAACATATCAAGTTCCCAAATCTGGCTCAATTCTCCATTGGCATAACTGTATGTCCAAGCCTCAACATCGGTAGTTTGTTCAGGTTCGGCTTCGTCATCGTCTGTTTGAATTTCAGTTACTGTCGTATGAATTATTCTTGAATTCTCCACAACTAAAGAAAGTCTTTCTTTGTTTGAATAATCATCAATACGTCCCAAAAAGTTCCAGGTACCATCCATGGTTTCTTTTACGGTAAATGTGGTTGTGGTTTGTTCTTGAGTGTCATCATCCACCTCTACCTCAACTATTTGGTATTCATAGACTGAATTAAAATATCCATTTTTATCAAATGCCATTTCATTTTGAAGCACAAGCCCTTCAACTTCAACAATGTCTTCTCCACTACCAATTGTTTCGGTAGTTTCAAGCCAATCTTCTCCCTGTACGTCGGTAATGACTCTGAGCACAGTATTATTATCAAGCCCGTAAATTTGCTTTACGTTT
Source organism: uncultured Bacteroidales bacterium (assembly GCA_964407055.1). Taxonomy (GTDB): domain Bacteria; phylum Bacteroidota; class Bacteroidia; order Bacteroidales; family ML635J-15; genus JAQIBY01. Next base: position 20,497 of record CAYOUD010000003.1, read on the forward strand.
TTATAATAGGTACTAACGTCCCAGCTGCCTGTTAATCTGGCTTTACGTGTTCGCAGAGAAATAAATGGATCGTCTTCTCCTACGCCAAAACACCCGGTGAATAGGGGTAAAATTACCGCGCTTAGTAAAACCAATAGAATGGTAGATTTTTTCGTGTTCATCTGATATCAGGTTTAATCACAGTTTGTTTCTAATCACACAAAAGTATCTTTATTTTGGGAAATATCACAAAATATTTGACACTTTTTTTTGATTATGCACTAAAATACTAAAAAATTTCAACAACAAAAGCATTTTTCTGTTTAATTTTGAGCAAATTAGTAAAAAAAAATAAGAATGACAAAAATTTTCAGTGCAGAAAATGCTTTTGAGTATAAGACGCTTACAGAATTAAAGCGTGCGATATTTATTTTTCGGATTTTTCGCTTAAAAAAATTGGCATATGTTTTACAGCATGTATTAAAATTAGCTCTATTTTTTAAAATGCCAATCGGCTGGGCCGTAAAACCGAATGTGTATGGACATTTTGTTGGGGGGAAATCCTTGGAAGATTGTCAAAAAGTAATTCATCGTATGGCAAAATATCATGTTGAAAGCATTTTGGATTATTCTGTTGAAGGTGGCGATACTGATAAAGCGATTCAGAATGCCGTTGATGAAACCATGAAATCAATCGAGTTTGCAGGTAATAATAAAAATGTTCCGTTTGCTGTGTTTAAACCGAGTGCTATGACTTACGAGTGGGTTTTACGCCAGGAAAATCGTGCGGATTTATCACAAGAAGTTGAGAAATTTAGACAGCGTTTATTCAAATTATTTGAATATGCTGTGAGTTTTGATATTCCAATTCTTGTTGATGCTGAGGAGGTTGCATGGCAGCCTTTAATTGATCAGGTTGTGGAAGAAGGGATGCAACGGTTTAATAAAGAAAAGTCCATTGTTTTTCAAACGCTGCAAATGTATCGTGTAGATCGACTTGCATATCTGCAGCGCTTACTTAAAGAGGCTCGGAAAGCTGAGTGTTTTCTCGGAATCAAGCTTGTTCGCGGAGCATACATGGAAAAAGAAAGGGCACTTGCAAAAAAGATGAACCAGAAATCTCCAATTTATCCTACTAAGGATGATACCGATAAAGCTTATAATAAAGCCTTGGAGATTTGCGTTGAAAATATTGATATCGTTTCTGTTTTTAATGGAACACATAATCCGGAGTCATGTCATTTTCTCGCTGAATTAATGAAAAAAAAACAATTGGATAACCGGAATAAAAACATTTATTTTGTTCAGTTGTACGGAATGAGTGATGATTTGAGTTTTGGGTTGGCGAAAATGGGTTATCGTGTTGCAAAATATGTACCTTATGGCCCAGTAAAACATGTGATGCCGTATTTAATGCGTAGGGCAGAGGAGAATTCGTCTGTTTCAGAACAGGCAACAAGAGAGTTAGATATCTTAAATGAAGAATTGAAACGTCGTAAATTAAAAAATATATGGTAATAAATAACAAAGAACTTGCAACACAAATACGCTTTGGGTTCATGATTGGGGTGCTGGTTTATCTGGCACTGATAGTTTTGTCTTTTGTGTTTAATTGGGATGAGACACACCGATTGCAATTAATATGGAGTGTCCTGTTTTTTCTTAGTATGGTATTCTTTTTCATGAAAGGATACAATTATATATTTTTCAACCCGGATGGATCAAAAATTATTTTACGTTACATGCCCCTGCAGCCCTTTCTTTATGGAACTTATTCCATAGAGATTCCTAAACAGGAATTTGTTAAATATGAAATTAAAACAACCAATTTCGGATTAAGGACATCTATTATTTTGTATCAAAAAACTGAGCGCGGATTGTCAAAGTACAGACCAATTAGTTTGGCATCACTCAAACAGTCTGAACGAAGAGATATGTTGGAAGTTCTTGACCGTCTTGCTCGGTAGCTTATAAAGTTTTCTATGAAAAAAATAATCCTGATTCTGTGTTTAATTTCCTCCATCTGTTTGGAAGCACAGGTCAGGCAACATGCTGTTGGTATCAGGCTTGGTATTTTGCAAGGCGTTTCTTACCAATACCGACCGGTTTCGCAATTCAGTGTCGAAGGCCTATTGTGTTTATATCGTTATGAACCATTGATACTGGGTTTTGCTTAATTTCATGTGTCGAATTTTCTTGGTAGCGATAAAATGTCAGTGTTTTTTGGAGCTGGGGCACATTTCTCTTATGTTTCCGGATATAAAAATACAGACTGGTTTCCTGATAATGATGAGCAACAAATTCGCCATTTTGTATCAGGGATAGATTTACAAGTTGGAATCGATTATTTTTTTGAAGAATTTCCATTAAATTTGAGCCTTGATTTTAGACCGGCATATAACCTTATTGGTCATCAGGGTTACTGGTATGGTGTCGCCTTGTCTGTTCGTTATGTATTTTAACCATGGAAATTGCATTAAATTATCAAATTGCATTTAGTTTGTTGCCACGGATTGGTCCCGTTGCAGCAAGAAATTTACTTGCATATTTTGGGTCAGCTGAAAAAGTGTTTACTGTTAAAGCAACCCATTTACGAGAGGTGCCCGGAATTGGAAAGCTTTTCGCTGATAATATTCTGAATTATCGCCAAATTGCACTTGAACTTGCACAGGAAGAGTTGAAATATATTGAAGCCAATGATGTGGGGACAATGTCTTTTTTTGAAAAAGATTTCCCCAAAAAACTTAAAAATTGTCAGGATGCCCCTTTAATGGTATATTATTTGGGCAAGCGACCCGTTTGGACGGATATTAGTCTTGGAATTGTTGGGACACGAATGGCAACACGGAAAGGCAAAGAATTAACACGAACACTGGTTGCTGATCTTAAAACCAAAGGCTTAAATCCATTAATTGTCAGTGGACTCGCCTATGGAATTGATATCAACTCACACTTAGCTGCAATCGAAAATGAACTGACAACCTGGGCTGTTTTAGGACATGGCTTTGATATCATATATCCAGCATCACATCGTGAACATGCTGAAAAAATTAAAGCAACCGGTGGAACCCTGATTTCAGAATATCCCACTGTCGCTAAACGGGATAAAAAGAACTTTGTAAAAAGGAATCGCATTATTGCCGGTTTGTGCGATGCAATTGTCGTAGTGGAATCAGCAAAAAAAGGCGGTGCAATGGTGACTGCCGATGTTGCAAATTCATATAATCGGGATGTGTTTGCTTTTCCCGGAAAACCTGGAGATAAGGTGTCCGAAGGCTGTAATCATCTCATTAAAACCAATCGTGCAGCACTCATCGAAAGTGCGGATGATATCCTCTATCATATGGGATGGACAACAAAAAAAGATGCGGATAATAAACAAAAAGACATTGCTTTTGATGTTTCTCTCGATCAAAATGAGAAAATTCTCTTTGATATTATTCGTGAAAAGGAATATTGTGACCTTGATCAACTTAAAAATATCAGTCGCTTAAATATTGCAGATCTGTCGCTTAGTTTGCTTTCCCTGGAAATGAAATCTGTTATTGATGCGCTTCCGGGAAAAATTTATACCGCCCGCACAGCGAGATAATTGACTTTTGTCATAAAATGTTGTTAAACACAATTGAAATTCAATGAAAAGTGTTGAAAGTCAGATTGAAAGACAATTGTTTTCGACAATAAAAAAACACGAAATTTTGAATGGATTAGAAAAATAAACATAACTTTGTAATAAATAATAAATCTTTAATCGCTATTATTAAATAATTAATCAGTATGGAAACAAAAATCAAAGCTTTTATGGACACAGTGGCTGCAGTAAATCCTGCACAGCCTGAATTTATCCAAGCAGTTCACGAAGTGGCTGAAACCCTTATTCCTTTTATCGAAGAAAACCCCAAATACAAAGACGCTAAAATTCTTGAGCGTATGGTTGAGCCGGAACGTACAATGATGTTCCGTATTCCTTGGGTTGATGATAAAGGTGAAATCCAGGTTAACCGTGGATACCGTATTGAGTTTAACTCAGCAATTGGGCCTTACAAAGGTGGTATGCGCTTTCACCCAAGTGTTACCCTCTCAATCCTGAAATTTTTGGGCTTTGAGCAAATTTTCAAAAATTCATTAACTACACTCCCAATGGGTGGTGGTAAAGGTGGTTCTGATTTCAACCCAAAAGGAAAATCAGACGGTGAAATTATGCGTTTCTGCCAAAGCTTGATGAGTGAGCTTTTCCGTCATATTGGTCCAAATACTGACGTTCCTGCTGGTGACATTGGTGTTGGCGGACGTGAAATTGGTTTCATGTTTGGTCAGTACAAACGCCTAAGAAATGAATTTACTGGTGTATTTACTGGTAAAGGCAGAGAATGGGGTGGATCATTAGCTCGTCCTGAAGCTACTGGTTTCGGTGCTGTTTATTTTGCAAAGAATATGCTTAAAGTTAAAGATAAAGACTTTAATGATAAAATTGTTGCTATCTCAGGTTTTGGTAATGTTTCTTGGGGTGCTGCTCAAAAAGTGACTGAACTAGGTGGTAAAGTGGTTACGCTTTCAGGTCCTGATGGATACATTTACGATCCCGAAGGAATCAACACTCAGGATAAATTCGATTATATGCTCGAACTCCGTGCATCAAATCAAGATATCATAGCTCCTTATGCTGATCGCTTTGCTTCTGCTACTTTCTTCCCAGGCAAGCGTCCATGGGAACAAAAAGCAGATATTGCGTTACCTTGTGCAACACAAAATGAATTGAATGAAGACGATGCAAAAGCACTTGTAGCTAATGGGCTTATCGTGCTTGCTGAAGGTGCTAACATGCCTTGTACGCCTGAAGCGGTTGCCGTTATTCAGGAAGCTAAAGTGTTGTTTGCTCCCGGTAAAGCCGCTAATGCAGGTGGTGTTGCTGTGTCTGGTCTGGAAATGTCTCAGAACTCTATGCGTTATAACTGGACTTTCGAAGAAGTTGATGCAAAACTGCAAAAAATCATGGGTGATATCCACGATACTTGTGTAAAATTCGGTGCAGAAGCTGATGGACATGTTGATTATGTCAAAGGTGCAAACATCGGTGGATTTGTAAAAGTTGCTGATGCAATGCTCGCGCAAGGAGTTGTTTAATAAACACTATCTTATTATACAAAAGGCTGTCTGGATTGGGCAGCCTTTTTTGGTGTGCCTGATTTTGCTGTTAACTAGTTTATGTCCGGTAAAATTATTATTGAGTTTTACATGTAATGCCAATCGTTTTTCAGAATTGATAAAGAAATTCTAAAATTACCAATTCCTGTCCCGAATTCATTTCAGAAGCTTATGCCGATATTATACCACTTTAAAATCTCAAAAGTTTTAATGGACAACAATGTTATGAAATGATAATTTTGCACAATAATTTATATTTAAATTTAGTTATTACATGATATTGTTATGATTGATACCCATACACATATCTATTTGTCGGAGTTTGATGACGACAGACACGAAGCGGTGCAGCGTGCTAAGACAGAAAATATTAGTGCAATGCTATTGCCCAATATTGATAAGGATTCAATTGCAGCCATGAATGAAACTGCAAATCAGTTTCCCGAGATGATGCACATGATGATGGGCTTGCATCCAACCTCTGTTGGTGCAGATTTTGAATCTCAGCTGGAAATCATTAAAAAGGAACTTGATTCCGGAAAATACATTGCCATTGGTGAAATTGGAATGGATTTATATTGGGATAAAGCGTTTGCCGAGCAGCAAAAAGTTGCGTTTATCGAACAATGTTCTTGGGCAGTTGAAAAAAAACTTCCCGTTTCTGTTCACTTAAGAAGTGCTCATAATGAGGTGGTTAGTGCATTGAAAAGCATGCAGAAAATGCCAAAAGGCGTTTTTCATTGTTTCGGAGGCAGCGTTCAGGAGGCTTTAGAAGTTATTAATATGGGGTTTTACCTCGGAATCGGCGGAGTCGTCACATTTAAAAATACAAATTTACGAAACGTTCTTAAACATGTTGATCCTAAGTATATTGTGTTAGAAACAGATGCCCCTTATTTGGCACCTCACCCGTTTCGTGGCAAGCGAAATGAACCAGCTTATCTCAAACTCGTTTTGGACACATTGGCTGGTGTTTACCAAATGCCGCAAGACAGGTTGAATGAAGTGATTAGAGAAAATGCCCGGAAATTGTTCAATATTTAAAGACAGTTTTTCATAAGGCAGATAATCCTTTATAACTATGGAGTATTGTATAAATATTTATAATGATTGATAATTTCGCTTAAGATATTTTTTAAGCTGAAAATATTTTTATAATTTGCAGCCTCAAAATATTATGACAAAACGTTCATTGAATTTGATTGATTTTGGAGAATGGGAGAGGTGCAAGAGTGGTTTAATTGGCACGCCTGGAAAGCGTGTGTACCTCACAAGGGTACCGAGGGTTCGAATCCCTCCCTCTCCGCAATTTTATTTTAGGATTTATTAATTTTTGAAAATAATTAACATTAAATGTTGTTTTAACCATGAAAAAGTTATTAGCATTACTTACAGTAGCAGCAATGCTCACATTTGGAGTTGCAAACTCAGTTTACGCGCAGAATGATGCCGTAGATAATGAAGGAAACGCAACTGAATTAGTTGAAGATTCAGTAGCAGATAATCAAAACGCAGTACCTGCAGATGCACCTGCTGCCGATGATGATGCTGTAGAGCAAGAAGAAGAAAAAGTACCAATGCACCAGAAATTGAAAATTAAATTCATTGAAGGTGGACCGGCTTTTATGGGATTCGTCCTTCTCGCCTTGATTTTGGGTCTTGCAATTGCTTTCGAGCGTATTATTTATTTGAATCTTGCAGGAACAAATGCCGAAAAACTGCTGAGAAACGTTGAAGACGCACTCGCAGAAGGTGGTGTCGAAGCTGCAAAAGATGTCTGTCGTAACACCAGAGGTCCTGTAGCAAGTATTTTTTACCAAGGTCTGGATCGTTACGAAGGAGGTATTGATGTGGTTGAAAAATCCGTCGTATCCTATGGCTCTGTTCAAATGAGCTTGCTCGAACGTAACCTGACTTGGATAGCTCTCTTTATCGCTATCGCACCGATGCTTGGATTTATGGGGACAGTTATCGGTATGATTGGCGCCTTTGACGCAATTGAAGCAGCCGGTGATATTAACCCGTCTCTCGTAGCAGGTGGTATTAAAGTAGCATTGATTACAACCGTTTCCGGTTTAATCGTTGCCGTAATCCTGCAGGTATTTTATAATTATATTGTATCAAAAATTGATAGCATCGTTACCCAAATGGAAGATTCATCTATCTCTTTGATTGATATTTTAACTGAATACAAGAATAAAAACGCATAAGAATTATGTTAAATAAAATTGTCAAATACGTATATTGGGCTTTGATATTAGCCTCAGTTGTACTGGCAGGAATTTTCTTCCTGAAACAGGCACCTGAGCTGCAAGTCCAATTGGATGCCGCCTCAAAACTTTCATCTGAATTGAAAGTTGCTGAGGTCGAAAGCATCGCAAACAACTGGAGCGGCACCGTCCTTGATTGGGGTGTAATACTCTTCATCGTTGTGGGAGCAATCACTGTGCTTTATGGACTGTTTCGGTTTGTCATGACTATGATTGAATCAAAACAGGGAATGATTCGAAATTTGGTTTCTATTGGCGTTGTGGCTGTAGTTATCATTGGTGGTTTTGTTCTGGCTAGTGATGTCATACCGGCAATGAATGTCGATAAACTCGATTTTGAAGTGACAACCAAAATGTCTAAAAATATTGGGTCTGTACTCTATATGACATATTTATTCCTCGGTCTCGGTATCGTAGGAGTAGTATATTTGGAAGTGTCAAAACTTTGGAAATAATAAATATTCAGGTGAATCCGGAGAAACCCGGGTTCCCTGACTTATTAAAACCTTGAATTATGCCAAGACGCGAAACACCTGAAATAAATGGAGGTTCCATGGCGGATATTGCCTTCCTGCTGCTTATCTTCTTCCTGGTAACTACAACCATGGATGTGGACACAGGAATATCCAGAAAACTCCCGGCTATGCCAGATGAAAATATCGAAAAACCTGAAGATGTCGATATCAAAAAACGAAATCTATTTATTGTGTTAATTAATAGAGATGACCAGTTACTTGTACAGGGAGAGCTCATGAATATTCGTGAACTTAAAAATAAAGCGAAAGAGTTTATTTTGAATGAAAACAATTCAGAAGACCTCCCGGTTAAAGAACCAACTTATATTCCGGAATTAGGTCGAACCTATCCGGTGTCAAAAGGAGTGATTTCTTTGCAAAATGACAATGGAACATCCTATGGTAAGTATATTCAAGTACAAAATGAATTGGTTGCTGCTTATAACGAAATCCGCGAAGATGCTGCCTTTGATGAGTATGTAAAATCCTTTGACGATTTGTCCGAAAAGGAAGAAGACGCTATCAAAAAAATGCATCCGCTACGATTGTCTGAAGCAGAACCCAAAAATATAGGAGATTAAGTTATGGCTTTCGAACGTAAACGAAAAAAAGGCTCACCAGGTATTAATACCGCATCATTACCGGACATTGTATTTATGTTGCTTTTCTTTTTCATGGTAGCTACGGTAATGAGAGAGGTCGAACTCAAAGTTGAGGTGAATGTCGGTGATTTGCCTGAGGCAACCGAGATTAAAAAACTTGAGAAAAAATCCCTCGTTAGTTATATCTACGTTGGAAAACCAAAACCTGCATTTAGAACAATGTATGGTTCTGAACCGCGTATTCAGTTGAATTCTGCTTTCGCTGACGTCAATGATATCAGAGAATATATTATCGCAGAACGCGAATTGCGTGATGAAGCGGAAATCCCCTTTATGACAACTTCACTGAAAGTACATGTAGATACCAAAATGGGAATTGTAACTGATATTAAGCAGGAACTTAGAAAAGCTTCTGCATTGAAAATTAATTATTCAGCTCAGGAGCGAACTTCTGAATTGTAAATAATTTATTACCAAAATATTGAGGGGGCATTGCCCCCTTTTTTTGTTTGACATCCCACAAGGCCTTTTATTCTTAATTAATTGCGTATTTTTTATTAAATTTACGGAAAATTAAGACAACCATTTTGGCGAATTACCGTCACCTAAGTGAAATATGATAGAAACTATTATGAAAAAATTATTTTTTAGTTTAGCTTTTTTAATTGTAGCGAGCTCAGGCTTCGCTCAAAACACTGTGATTCCGGATGAAAGGCTTTCTGTGCGTTTTTCAAGCGAACAAATTCAGGAATGGGTGGACAATTACCCTCCAAAAATTGAATTGCTGAATTTTGAATTGCAAAACGGGTTTGAAATTGTCGAGCTTTCTGATGGAAAAATTCAGAACTTACCGGCACTACATTTTATTAATTATCAAACAAAGTCTCAGGGAGAACTTGTTGAAGCAATTGATTATGTAAATTTCAATTTGTTTCTGTATCAATATGAAAGGAAACAGAAAGCTGATACCTATTATCGCATTGGAAATACAAACCAGATTTTAAAAATTATTTCCAGTCAAAAGCTTGTTAAACGTTTTAATGAAAGTCAAAATTATGAAAACTAAAAGCCTAATATTATCTGTCGTATTACTGCTCTCAATATGGTTTAGTGCAGGGGCACAAACCTATTTAATTAGCGATGGAGGGACAGTTAACACCTGTTCAGGAACCCTTTATGATTCCGGTGGTGCCTCTGGTAGTTACGCAAATAATGAAGATTACACAATTACAATATGTTCTGATTCCGGAAGCCCGATTGAACTCGAATTTACAACATTCAACACAGAATCCAATTACGATGAATTAACGATACATGATGGGCCGATTACAGCAAACCCTGTACTTATTGTAGCGGATGGTTCTGATTTACTTGGCCAAACAATTGTTTCTTCAAGTAATTGTTTAACCTTAGTTTTTAGTTCAGATTTGTCTGGTGCTTATTCCGGTTTTGCTGCACAAATTTCTTGCGCCATGGCATGTCAAAATTATGATGTTGATATTATTGATACTGACCCTGCAATTACAAATCCCGATTCTGTTTGGATTGATCTGTGTCAAGGCAGCGAAGTAACTTTTACTGCTGAAGGAAATTATCCCAATAGTGGAGCAGACTATCTTCAGAATGATGGAAATGTTGAGTTTTCATGGAATATTACTAACGGAGATATCAATGAAACCTTTACCGGGGTGGGAATGACAGAATTGACTTACGAATTTGTCGATGGTGGTGGTTATTTTATTACCCTTACGGCGGAAGATCTTAATGGCTGCGATAATCAAAACTTTGAACAAATGCGAGTCAGGGTTTCTATGACTCCTAGCTTTGATGGAACCAATCTTAACCCATTGGTGGTTTGTCCCGGTGATGAAGTAAACCTTAACGGACAGGGATTTGTAACACCAATTACATGGCATATCCCAATTCCTACTGAAGTTGCTGGTACTACTTATTTACCGGATGGTAGCGGTGCGGAATATACAACAAGCATTAATCATGGCGTATTTAATCCCGGACAAACCCTTGACGATGCAGATGATCTGCTGGCAATATGTATGAATCTTGAACACTCTTATATGGGTGACCTTGATATTTGGATTGAATGCCCAAGTGGAGAAATTGTTTATTTATTTGAACAAGCTTGTGGTAGTGGTTGGTTTGGTGAAGCTACTGATGGTGACACTGGTCCCAATCCTGGTGTCGGTTATGATTACTGTTGGACAATGGGAGGAACAGATGAGATGGAGGATGATTGTCCGAGTGGTGGTGATCCATTACCTTCTGGTGATTATCTCCCTTTGGAAGATTTTTCCGGACTTGAAGGCTGTGACCTTAACGGAGATTGGACAATTCATGTACTTGATAATTTGAGTATTGACAATGGCTATATTTTCTCATGGCAGTTGATTTTTGATCCAAGTATTATTCCTGATGACCTTTGGACATTTACGAATTCATATGATGATTCAAATAATTACTGGACAGGTGAAAATATTGATACCGATGTGAATGGAAATGCAATAGCAACTCCAACTACAGAAGGTAGTGTAGATTATGTTTTTACAGCAGTTGATGATTTTGGGTGCACTTATGATACAACACTGACAATAACTGTATTGCCGGATGATGACCCATCCTGTTGTAGCCAACCAACTGCTAACGTTGATTCAGATGATGCGGTTTGTTCAGATACTTATCAGTTATCAACCGACTTAACATTACCGGTGAATACTGTAGAATGGACACAGATAAGCGGTTCCGGGACTGCAGATTTCGGTGGGCAAGAAAATTCCACAAACCCAACAGTCACTGTGGATACATATGGGGTGTATGAATTTCAGGTTAGTGAGCAAAATGTTTCCCCTGCTTGTTCTGATTCTGCGGTAATTGAAATTGCATTTTACGAAACCCCAACCCCAACCTTCTCTACCACATTCATTGCTTGTTACATCGATTCAACAACAGTAACATACGAAGGAAATGCAAGCCCAACAGCAAGTTATAACTGGGATTTTGATGGTGGAACACCGGTTGGAACAGGACAAGGTCCAATTGATGTAACTTGGTCAGATGCCGGATTATATACAATATCTTTAACTGTTGACCAAAATGGCTGTGTCTCTGATGATACAACGGTAAATGTCTTAACTCCCGAAGCGCTGACACATGTGCTTACCTATGAGCATGATCTGTGTTTTAACTCTTGCGGTGGTTCTGCTGAAGTTAATGTGCAGGGCGGAACACTGCCTTACACTTATTCGTGGGGCCCTAATAGTATAAATGAAGATCTTTGCGCAGGAGATTACGGCATTACAGTGACTGATAATAATGGATGCGAAGTGTTTGAAAACTTTACCATTACAGAACCACCTGAATTAGTGATTAATTCAACTTCCACTCAAGATTTAACTTGTTTTAATTCTGATGATGGTGAAATCATTGTAAATGCCAGTGGTGGAACAGGTACATTAGTTTATGCATGGTCTGATGGCGGTAGCGGCACAACGCGTTTAAATATGCCTGCTGGAAATTTTGGACTGACAATTACTGATCAAAATGATTGTTCTATTCAGGAATATTTTACTCTGACTCAACCGAATGAATTACTTGCTACCATTTCACCGGATCAGGCACATTGTGAAGGTCAGGTGACAACAATCAATAGCACTGCAATTGGTGGAACTGAGCCTTATACTTATTACTGGGATAGAGGAAACGGATTTATGCCGGATGCAAATATCCTCTCCGTTTCTCCGGATACCACAACAACTTATGTATTGTATGTTGAAGATGATAATGGCTGTGAATCGCCTCCGGTGAGTATGACATTGACAATCAGTCCGCAAATGTACATGATACTTACAACTCAGGATAACCGTTGTTTTGAATCTTGCGATGGAGAAGCACAATTGCATATTGATGGTGGAATTCCTCCTTTCAATTACTCTTGGGCATCAGATGGTTCTGTTAACCAAAACCTTTGTTCAGGAATATATACTGTCACGGTATCCGATATTCTAGGTTGTAATGTAGATACGGTTTTTTATATTGATCAACCAACACAAATGTTTGGAAATATTTATACTCGTGATGCTTCTTGTTACGGATATGATGACGGACGCGCTATTATTGAAGTTGTTGGCGGTGTCCCTGGATATACTTACTTGTGGCCGAATGGCTCACAAAATGATACAATAAACTTAAATGCAGGAACTCATGAAGTAACTGTAACGGATGCACATAATTGCCGACTTAATGTTGATGCAATGATTAATGAACCGGATCAATTGAGAGCACAGCTTGTTGGTGGAAGCCGTTGGATCTGTAAAACGAATACCACACAACTCAATGCTCAGACAATTGGAGGTACGCCTTATTATGACTTCTATTGGTCAGGTACCGACGGTACGGATTATGTGGTGAGAAATCCTGAGGTTTCTCCTGATACGACCACTACATATACGGTCACTGTTGTTGATTCTCATGCTTGTTCCAGTAATTCTCCGACCATCAAAGTTAATGTGTATCCTGATTTGGAAATTGAACATGTAAGTACAAGTTATGATTCTATTTGTCCGAACAATCCAGCAATTGTTGAAGTTGACGTCAGTGGTGGAAATGGAGGGCCATACAGCTTAACACTACAGGATGGACAGATAGTACCAGCTCCTTTCACAGTCTATCCATCAGAGACCACGAATTATATCATAACATTAAATGACGCTTGTGGTAGTCCTTCTGTACAGGATTCAATTGAAATTATCGTGATGCCAAAACCAGGAAACTCTTTTACTTCTGATAAGGTTGAAGGATGTCCGCCGCTGAATGTGAAATTCAATGAAGTTTCTGAAGATGAAGGACAGACTTACTTATGGAGTTTCGGAGACAATGGATTCGCATATGTAAAAAATCCTAGACATATTTATCAGTATGGAGGACAATATCCTGTGACACTGACAGTAACCTCTGAGTTTGGTTGTAAAAATACACGAACCATAGAGCATATGATTCAGATATTCCCCAAACCTATAGCCGATTTCTATACGGATAATAATTACGTGAGTGTTCTCGATCCTGAAGTGCAATTCTTTAATCTGTCTGAAGGCGCTGATAGTACTTATTGGTTCTTTGGAGATGGGGATTCTTCTCATTTCGAAAATCCTAGCCACAACTTTACTGAGATTGGAGAATACGAAATTCATCTCGTTATTGAATCTGACAAAGGATGTTTTGACACAGTCCAAAAAGTGATTAATGTGCGCGATGAATTCACTTTCTATGCACCGACAGCTTTTAGTCCCAATGGAGATGGAGACAACGACTTCTTTATGGTTTATGGAAACGGAATTGATAAAAATGAATTCAGTTTAATCATTTACGATCGTTGGGGTGAATTGATCTTTGAAACCGACATTTACGATCTTGACAGACCTATGGAATCTGCATGGGATGGAACCTATAACGGAAATCGAGCAAAAGGAGACAAATTGCTGCACAACGGAATTTATTACTGGTATTGTAAGTTTAAAGATTATACCGGTGTATGGCATGAAAAAGAAGGTGCTGTTTCCTTATTACGATAACTAACCAGGCCGATATAAAAAAAGCTGACTCATTATTGAGACAGCTTTTTTTATACCACTTTAAAATCAAAAATTCCGGAATCCCCGATTTTCAGGAGTAAACGAGCTTCAAATGTTCAGGTTTGCTTTATAATAGCAACCTCTTCCTGAGATTTGACTTTGGAAGCGGTTGATTAATAGAAGGCCCCTTAACTAATTTTAATATTGTATTTTTTGGGGGAAATTTTGCTGCACTGCCTGCCAGCCGGATGGATGGCAAAGCAAAATATGTGACAAAAACTGAATGATAAAAGACAGTAGGTGTAAATCCCTACTGAAATAACTGAGCAACTTCCTTTTTCAGCGCCTCAATTGCTTCATGCGTTGGCGCTTTATCTTTTTCTATCAGCCTGTCAAAAATTTCACGAGAAAGTTCCATGGCATTAGCTTCTGGTTTTACTTTATCCGCAGCGTTATTGATAAGCTGAATTGTCAATTCTTTTGCAGTACGCACTTTTTCCCAAGACCCCGATGATAAATACAATTGTTGCGACAAATTATGCTCATATTCAGCCCGTATAAGTTCTAAAAGCTCCTTATGCAACTGCCCAGCAGTCATTTTTGGAGTTTGTAAACGCACAATAATACTGTTTGGTGTAATTCGTTCTAAAAAGATAATAACGCGTTCGTATGCCTGAAATCGAAGCGGTGTAACAATTTTACGGTTATTTACCGCTAGCTCCATACGTTTCAAATCATGCTCTTTCTTTGCATTGCGATTAATCATGTAAATTGCTGTGAACATGACAATTAATGATGGAATACTTGCTAATAAAACTTGTCCGGTCATAATTTTAAAATTAGGATGTTGTATAATATGCTTTAGTTTATTCTAAAACGTTAAATTTACATAAAAATTTAGACTCTGATATGATAGATTATAAAATTTCGAAACGATTAGAAGCATTATCTATTAGTGCTACTCTTGCGATGACCCAAAAGAGCCGTGATTTGAGCACTCAGGGATATGATGTGATTAATTTGAGTATTGGGGAACCCGACTTTGATACTCCTGATTTTATTAAAAAGGCTGCAATCAAAGCAATTCAGGAAAACTGGACACATTATCCTCCGGTTCCCGGATATCCCGAATTACGAAAAGCTATTTCCGATAAATTTTTGCGGGAAAATAAGCTTGATGTCGCTCCTGAACAAGTTGTGGTATCAACTGGTGCAAAACAATCCCTTATAAACGTATTGCTATGCGTGGTAAATCCTGATGATGAGGTCATTATTCCTGCACCGTATTGGGTGAGTTATATTGAAATGGTTAAAGTTGCTGAAGGAAAACCGGTTGTTTTACCATGTGGTATTGAATCTGATTTTAAACTTACCCCGCAACAGTTAGAGGATGCCATTACACCAAAAACACGGGCAATTATTTACTCTTCACCTTCAAATCCTACCGGAAGTTTATACACAAAAGACGAGTTGAAGGCATTAGCTGATGTGTTGGCAAATCATAAAGACATTATCATTCTTTCAGATGAAATTTATGAACACATCAACTTTCGTGGACAACATGAAAGTATTGCACAATTTCCACAGGTAAAAGATCAAACGGTGATTATTAATGGTGTCTCCAAAGGATATGCAATGACAGGATGGCGCATTGGATACATTGGCGCACCCTTATGGATAGCTAAAGCTTGCACGAAACTGCAGGGACAATTTACGTCTGGAGCTTGTTCAATTGCTCAGAAAGCTGCTGAAGCGGCATTGAATGGAGGTGTAGAAGCATCTCAAAAAATGACGAAAATCTTTAAAACCCGTCGTGATTTATTCCTTAACGGAATCCGCGAAATTCCGGGAATGAAAGTCAACGAGCCGGGTGGAGCATTTTATGTTTTCCCTGAAGTGACTGCATATTTAGGAAAATCTTATAAGGGAAAAGTCATTGAGACTTCCGGAGATTTGGCAATGTACTTACTTGAAAACACCCATGTCGCAACAGTTGGCGGAGATGCGTTCGGAGCCCCAGAATGCTTGAGATTTTCTTATGCAACATCTGAGGAAAACCTTGAAGAAGCATTAAAACGGGTAAAAAAATCATTAAGCTTATTGCAATAATTTAATACGCTAGCACAAAACGTTTCTGTGCAAAAAAAATAGCTCCTGTACAAAAAAATCGTGCGGGAGTATTGTTTAAAACTTATCCGTTTTTTTTGCATAAACATCGCAGAATTTTTTGTATATTTGGATAATCCAAAGAGACTAACATTATGAAGCGATTGGTTTATGCCTGTTTGATTACATTAATCAGTATTACTGCTTTTGCGCAGTCTGATATCACATTTAATTACACCGAAGCCTTACCAAATGATAACATTAAGGTAGTGCTGGAAGTGGAATCCCTGAATGAAGTTTGGGTCGGAACCTATCTTGGCATTGAACGCTACGATGGAAGTACCTGGACACAGGAAACAAGCCTTGGTGGTGCTGCTGATTTGAATGCTTACGACATGATTGAAGCCGCCGACGGAACTGTTTGGGTCGCACTTGGAGGTGGCGGTGTTTCAAAATATGAAACCGGGGTATGGACAAATTACACCACTGAAGACGGATTGAGCTCAAATTCTATCTGGGCAATTGCAGAAGATCTTGACGGAAATATTTGGGCAGGATCAACCGATGCAGGTGTTTCTGTTTTTGACGGCATTGCTTGGATTAGTTATACTGCTGCCGATGGATTGGTCGGAAGTTCGGTCGTTGAAATTCTGGTTACTAAACTTGGAAATGTTTGGCTCGGGACTGCTAACGGGGTAAGTGTCTGGGATGGTAGTTCATTTACAAATCTTACCATTAATGAAGGAATGCCTTCAAACCTAGTTCGCGATTTGTATCAGGATTTTAACGGAAATGTCTGTGTCGGAACAAGTAACGGAATAGGAATGTACAATGGTGCCGATTGGACATATTTAACAACTGATGATGGTTTACCAACCAATAATATCCTGCAAATTACGCAAATGCAAAATGGTGATTTTCTTTTTGCCACAGATATCGGGATGATTCATTATGATGGTACCATTTTTAATTTGTTGGATTACGATAACGGAATAGCGTCGGATATTGTTCGCGGAATTACAGTCGTTTCAAATGGTGATATATGGCTTAGTACTCCATTTCACGGGCTTTCCATTGTGGATACTGAAAATTCTTTCAATAATATTAGAACAAATCTGAATCTTGTCCACGATGAAATTAGTGTCCTGAATGCTGAGGGAAATACCTTGTGGGTGGGAACAAATGAAGGCGCTAATTCCTTTGACGGAGAAATCTGGAGAACTTTCAATACGCAGGATGGGCTGATAGGGGATACTGTCGTCGATATTGCAGTGAATTCAAATGTTGCATATTTTGCTTGCCGAGGTGGTTTGTCAATTTACAACGATCAAAATTATGACGAATATACCATGGCGGAAGGCTTGCTTTCAGATACAATTAATGCGGTGGAAGTTTTGGCTGACGGAACCATTTACCTTGGAACTTACTTCGGTCTCATGGAAATTCAAACCGATGCCAGTATGACAAATTATATTGTACTTGACGGATTGGCAAATGATACTGTCTATGATTTGATAAAAGACGCATCGGGGGATTTGTGGATAGGAACTAAAAACGGATTATCAAACTTTTCTGCCGGCGTTTTTACAAATTACGATGAAACGGATCTTGGGGGAAATGATATTCATGCGCTTTATCTTGATCAAAATGATGTTATATGGGCTGCTACTGAAAATTCACTCGCAAAATATGTTGCCGGGGCATGGGCTTTTTATAATTATCCGACAGGAAACCAACCGGTGATAAAACTGCAGGAATTTGAAAACAACATTTATTTTCTGACGGAAGACGCCGGAACCATTTGGATTTTCAATCCCACAACAAGCAGCTTCGTTGAAACGACAATAACTAACAAGCACGATTTTGCGATTTTGACAAAATCTTATTTGTATCATGGGGCAAATGCCGGTCTTGAGGGACAATTTCTCAGTGTAGAAGATCGAAATTCGATTAACACGACAAATACTTCTTGTCCTGAAATTGCAAATGGACAAATTGAAATAATTGAAAACATCGATAATCCACCGTATTTATATTCCATAGATAATGCGGAGAGTTTTAATCCGGGCAATACCTTTACAGGCTTACCGGCGGGACAATATCACATTAAAGTACTTAATGATTTTGGGCAATTTACTCAGGATACTACAATTTTTATTCGTTATGATGATCATGTGGATGCAGTCATTGATCTGGAACAAATTGGTTGTTATGGCGAAAATAACGGAGTGATTCAGGTGTTTTCCGGTCAATCCGGATATAGCATCGTATGGGCAGATAGTCCACTTACCGATGAATTACGCGAAAATCTGATGCCTAATACTTACACAGTAACTGTGTCAAATGCCTCATGTGCTGTTGAACGCCATAACCAAATTGTGGAGCCGGAACAAATTAGCTTAGCAGCAACCACTGTTGAAGTCAATTGTTTTGGAGATAACACCGGTAGTATTGATGTCACGGTTACGGGAGGAACACCACCATACGAGTTTTTGTGGGCTGATGCTGTGGAAACAGAGGATCGCATTGAATTGGCCGCAGGAGATTATACGGTGACATTAACCGATGCAAATGATTGTACCGCTGAAATTACCGAGACAATTTCTCAACCTGCAGCAGCACTTGCTGTTTCTGAAACTATCCAGCATGTACAGTGTGCCGGAGAATCAACCGGTGAAATTTTACTCGATATTTCTGGGGGTACGTCACCCTATAATGTAATTTGGAATGATGATGTGACCGATGAAGACAGATTAAATATCACCAATGGTAATTATGCGGTAACTATTAGCGATGATAACGGATGTTCTATTACCGATGCGTATGTTGTGGATGCTCCCAATGCATTGGCATTTACACTTTTAACTTATGAGGATGTTCTGTGTGCCGGAGAAGAAAATGGAAGCATTAATGTAACAACACAAGGAGGAACCGGAATCCTTAGCTTTGAGTGGACAATGGACGGTGAAATCGGAGTTTTTAGTACAGATCAAAATATTGAAAATCTGGCTGCCGGTGATTACACACTCTTTGTGTCCGATGGAAATAGCTGTGAAATTGATTCTACGGTAAGCATTAGCGAACCGACAGAATTAAGTATGAGTTTTGACCTGACTCCCATTACGTGTCAGGGTTATGATGATGCTGTAATTGAAGCAATCCCTGATGGAGGAACCCCGCCATACATATCACATTATTGGTCATATGGGGATAATCCGACCATCATTGGAGTGAATGCTCAAATAAGCGATTGTCAACCGGGATGGTATCACGTAACAGTTACAGATGCACATTATTGTGAAATTGTTGATTCCATTGAGGTCATTAATCCACCGGAGCATACGATTGAGCTTATTGTTACCGATATGCCCTGTCATGGAAGCGAAACCGGACAAATTGAGGTGATTGTTGATGAAGGTGCAACATCTGATTTAAGCTATACATGGTCTAACGCAGCCGGAAATGTGGACATTGCTACAGGACTTGCAGCCGATGAATATACCGTTACAATAACCGATATTACAAATTGTGAGTTGGTTGAAACGACTGAAGTTATTGAACCTCCACTTGGCGAGCTCGGTACTTTTGATGAGAGCGGAATTGCATGGCTTTGTGGTGGCTCAAATACCACACTCGATGCCGGCTCAGGATATGTGTCCTACCTTTGGTCAACCGGAAGTAATGGACAAAGCATTGAGGTTGATACGGAAGATACTTACACCGTTTTTGTCGTGGATACTGATGATTGTGAATATGGGGATACAGTCGAAGTCGAATTGTCATATCCACACAATAATGAAGAAATTTGTTTTGCTACGGTTGATGAAAATAATTATATCAATCT
Source organism: uncultured Bacteroidales bacterium (assembly GCA_964407055.1). Lineage (GTDB taxonomy): Bacteria > Bacteroidota > Bacteroidia > Bacteroidales > ML635J-15 > JAQIBY01. The sequence continues at coordinate 40,540 of CAYOUD010000003.1, forward strand.
GTTATGGAATAAAACCCCCAATGTAGGGACAGCATATTATAATATTTATCGAAAAAATCCGGCAACTAGCGATTTTGATTTATTGGAAACGCAGGCATATAACCTGCCGGGGCTTTTTGTTGATGACCAGACAAATGCTGCGGAAATGGATCAGGATTATAAAATTTCCGTTGTGGATACATGTGGAAATGAATCTGCCATGAGTGAGATGCATTCAAATATCAGTTTGTATGTGAATTCAGATGTGAATGGTGGTTGTACATTGAATTGGGATTCCTATGAAGGATATTTTGTGGTATATTATTTTATCATGCGTGGTACCACTCAGGATAATATGCAAGTTGTTGATTCTATCCTTTATACGGATTTTGACTTTGCGCAAATGAATCCCGACCCTCAAGGAGTCTATTATCAAATTATGGTGAAACGACCCGATTTTTGTACGCCGGGCGATGGTGCCGAATACGGATTTGCTTACTCGAATATTGTGTATTGCGATAATTTAACAGGCATGGCACAAATGGCTTATGGTGGAATCGATGTGTATCCAAATCCTTTTGACAATGCAGTTTCTGTGGATTTAATGCTTAAAATTCAAAGTGATATTCATTTGAAACTATATAACAGCATGGGGCAGTTAATCGTTGATACGGCTTATAGCGACATGCCGGCAGGAAACCATCAGTTGAATTTGCAAAATCTTAATGTTGTGCCGGGCTTGTATAACTTGCAATTGCATTTCGGAGACCAAGTTTGGCAACAACAAATTGTGAAATATTAATTAACAAAAAACCGCTGTTCACCCCAGCGGTTTTTTTCGATTTCACCTCACTCCTCAGCGCAGAGATGACAAACTCTGTAACGACAAAGTTCGTCTCATTTCACACAAGTTACACGAAAACCCAACTAAATGCGTTTTCTTGCATTTTATATTGGCTGTAGCTATATTGGGTGGGGTGAGTCGTATGATTTGATGAGAATTTAGTGAGAAATAGTTGCAAATTGCTTGGTTTTGGTGTATATTTG
>CAYOUD010000004.1:0-17553 GCA_964407055.1 uncultured Bacteroidales bacterium
TGATCATGCAATAAAATTTTAATAATTTTGGCTGCACTCGGCATAGCTCAAGCAAGCTTGGCTCTGCCCTCATTTGCACAAAATTTCCACCTTGCATCTTATTCATTAAATTTGTTTCTTGAAATAAAAGAATTAATAGAAGGCTCCTTAGTATATTGATATATGCAAATACGCTTAATTTTGCGATGAATAATGCAGGCTAGTTCAAATTAGTATTAAATGAATTGTATCGGCAATTTTGATTCACAATCGGTATTAACATCTGACTATTTGCGGTGAATTTTTCGGGTTAGGCTAAAAAACTTTAGGATACTGTCAAACGAAATGCATTTTGGGTGTGTCAAAACGTTTTAAGACACCGGATTTGTCTTGAATCTCACGCCAATGATTAACTTCAAACGTTATTTCTGCAATTCCACAAGTCGGCATATGATCGAGCCTTGCCTTTGATATCCGATTGATGATGTAAGTTGTTCCCGGATTATGAGATACAATAAACAACTGTTTGAAATTGTTATTAACTTGATGAATAATATTGAAAAAGGCTTCAGTATCAGCAAAATATAAATTTTCCATAAAGACAATTTCCGTTTCCGGATAATTGATGGATTTTGCAATTAATTTTGCCGTGGTTTTGGCGCGCATTGCTGGGCTTGACAAAATTAAATCCGGTTGCAGATATTTATCTTTAATGATTTGTCCCATCATAGGAGCATCTTTCAAACCTCTTTGATTTAATGGACGCTCAAAATCTGGTAAATTAACGCTTTGGTCTGATTTTGCATGACGAATGAAACTAATAGTGCGCATAAGATGTTAATTTTGATTAAGTATTTGTCGTTTTTGGCGATAAAGTCCAATAAATAATGCAATCGTGGCAACTAATGTCGCAGGGACAAATGCAATTTTTAATAGGCCGTCATTCCCGGTGCTAAATCCCACTGTAAAGATGGCTAGTATCACAATTGTTCCTGACAAAATCGATGCAAATGCTGCCCGTTTATATCGATATACATCTTTTCTCAGTAGCGCCAGAATTGTGATTGGTGTGAATAAAATATTCATAGTGATTCCGGCCACAAAAAGATTCACAATATCTGCAAAGAATAGCGCCATCACCAGTGCAATTGCTCCGAAAACAACAACAGCAATACGCACCCGCTTAAAGCTAGTTGCTTTGCTTTGAAAATCCTTTTTGTAACTGCTGAAATCCCGCACAGCAGTCATGGCAACAATATTTAGAAATGAATCAGCTGATGACATGAGCGCTGATAACAATCCAACGGTTGCAAAACCAAGTAATACCGGTGCAGTGTGATTTGCCAAAAACTCAAACGTTGCATGGTTAGGGTCAATTCCGGTGCCATAATCAACACGTAAAGCCATCCCGACAAGGGGGAAAATAATATAAAATGGAAGCATTGACAAACCGCTTATCCAAGCAGTGCGTTTCGCTGTTTTTGCTGATTTCGCTGAAAGGGTACGCTGCCAAATGTCCATGCGGGTTAATACCGATGGTGCTAGTAAAATGGGGAGGCCAAGCAAAAAGATTAACCCTTCTGATGTGCCGTTGAGCATCGCCGGATCTAGAGTTTTTAAACTGGTGAAATTATTTGTGTCAGCGAGTATGCCGGGAATAAAAATGGCGATAATCATAAAGACAATCACAATAAATTGAATGCTGTCGGTAATAATAACTCCGGAAAGTCCTGCCAAAGCAGTGTAGGTAATAACAAGCAGGAATGATATTCCGGCTGCTGTTACATAGCCGACATCAAAGGCAAAATGTAGCAAACTTGCCATGCCGACAAACTGAGCTGCTGTTAAAAAGAAGAATATCAAGATGTTAATCCCGCTTATCATGCCACTGAAAAACTTTGGGAAGGCAGAATTTTTGTGATTTTTTAAATAACGTCGGTTTAAATATTCTGCAAAACTGTAAATGTTATGCTCTGCTCCATAGGTTCGAATTTTTCCGGCAAAAAAATAAAAAATAAAAAAGCCGATGACGTAAGCAATTCCAATTGCAACTGCTGCCAATCCGGATGTGTATCCCATGGCAATGAGTCCCATACATACTCCGCCACCAACAAAAGTGGCGAGCGTTGTGAAAACCAAAGGAAGCGTTTTCGTACTTCGGTTGTTAATCAGGTAAGCATCAAAATTTTTATGCTTGACATGTTTAATCGTGAAATATAAAATTACGACTATATATATGGCAATCCAGAAAAAATACCAATTCATAAGCATTTTATTTTAAGATGCAAATATACTGAGAAATCTCAAACTGAGAAAATCTTCGTTTCGTATCCAATCCTTGAAGCAAAAAACTGCTTGTTTTATTCGTAAGCTATAAAGTGGTATAAAATTATGTGTTACGCCAATTCAATCTGCATCCTTTTTGAGTTTTTAACTATCTTAGCATCGAACTAAAGTAACATAGAATGAAAAAACTTAGCGTTTTAATACTTGCAATCTTTATTGTTAGTTTTTTACAAGCCGGGGAATGGCTTAAAATTCAAAAAAACAAACCAACCAATTCAGAAATTCAACTTATATCATCAACGGGTGATGCGGATATTGTTAAATTCAATGTTAACGCATACGGACTGAAACGTGTGCAAACGCCTGAAGGAATGGCTTTTGTTGTGAGTGCTCCGGATGCAAGCCCAATGCTCCAAAAAGGAGCTCCGAATTTACCAAAGCTCACAAGCTCCCTAATGATGCCTAATACCGGATCGTCTGAATATGAAATATTGTATTCCGATTATATCGAAATCGAAAATATTGCGATTGCGCCCTCCAAAGGTGTAATTTACAGAAATCAGGATCCGTCTCAAATTCCTTATGAATACGGAGAAGTATATGAAAATGATGCATTTTGGCCTTCAAGCCAGACGCAATTGAATCAACCTTACATTATGCGAGATATTCGAGGACAAGCAGTAAGCGTCTTTCCGTTTGCTTACAATCCGGTGCAAAAAACATTGCGAATTTATACTGATATTACGGTGAAAGTAAATTATAACCAAAATACGGGAGTAAATGAGTTGACTTCTGCGGTAAAAGGATATTCTGAAGAGTTTGAAACTATTTACAAACAGCATTTTTTGAATTATTCTCAGAAAAAATATAGCCCGATTGAAGAGGGAGCTCCCGGACGTTTGCTCATCATTTCTTATGGCGATTTTATGGATGAAATGGCTGATTATGTGAGTTGGAAACGTGAGAAAGGAATTGAAACCGTAATGGTGGATGTTGCTGATATCGGTAATGCTGATGATATCAAAACTTACATCGCAAATGAATTTAATACCAATGGATTAAATTATGTGTTGCTTGTTGGTGATGCAGCGCAAGTTCCGACAACGCAAACCGGAAATGACAGTGATAATGAATATGCTTATATCCTCGGTGATGATTATTATGTTGAGTGTTTTATCGGCCGTCTGAGTGCTGAAAACGGTGCGCAGGTGACAAATCAAATTGCAAAAATCATGGATTATGAACGTGATTATGATGAAACTAACACCTGGTTAGAAAATGCGCTCGGCTCCGCTTCAAATGAAGGTGGCGATGGTCAGGGAGATGACGGCGAGTCGGATGAACAACATATGGATAATATTCGAACCGATTTAGAGAACTACGGATATACAGTAACCCATTCAAATCAAGATGGCGGTAGTAATCTAATCATTACCAATGCTGTAAATGCCGGTATCGGTGTGGCTAATTATGTGGGGCATGGCGATGTGACTTTGTGGGTGAACACTGACTACACAAATACGGATGTCAATAGTCTTACTAATAATGGAGAGTATCCGTTTATTTGGAGTGTTGCTTGTGTGAATGGCGAGTTCAGAAACAATACCTGTTTTGCAGAAGCCTGGTTGAGAGCAACGAATGGAAGTGAACCAGCAGGTGCAGTTGCTTTTCTCGGCTCAACAATTAATCAGGCCTGGGAGCCTCCAATGGATGGTCAGGATGAAATGAATGATTTGTTGATTGAATCGTATGTTGATAATATTAAACGCACAATGGGTGGAATTTCATTCAATGGTATGTTTCACATGATTGAAGAATATGGAGCAAATCAAGGATATGAAACTGCCGATACCTGGACAATATTTGGAGACCCATCAATGATGATTCGCACTAAAACACCTACTGTAATGACAATTTCTCATCAGGATGTGTTGAATGTTGGACTAGAAAGTTTTACCGTTAATTGTGATGTGGATGGTGCTTTGGTTTCATTGACAAGTGTAGAGGAAGGTGAAACCGTGATTCTTGGTACTGCTGAAGTTTCAGGAGGTTCTGCTGATGTTGATATGATTCCTTTTACTCAGCCGGGTACTATGAAAGTAACAGTAACGGCTTTTGATAAAGTGACTTATCAGGAAGACGTTATGGTTATTGTTCCCGATGGTCCTTATGTCGTTTTAACCTCAGTTGAAATTGATGATACCGATGGAAATAACGACGGATTTTTAAACAACGCAGAAACAGTATTGCTCCATGTTGCACTTGAAAATGTTGGTGTAGAAACCGCAGTTGCAGTAAATGCAGATATTAGTACTGCTTTTGCGGAGCTTAGTTTGAATGATGATAACGAGGCTTTTGGAGATATCCTTGCAGATGAAACAATTACAGCCAATGCGGCATACGAAATTAGTCTCGCTGACGGTGTGGCAGATCAAACCTCTATCGCACTTGATTTCACAATCACTGATGATAATACCAATGAGTGGAATGCAGTGCACCATTTAACAGTTAATGCGCCCGAACTTGGAGTTTCATTTGTCGGTGTTGATGATGCTGATGGCAATGGAAACGGAATTATGGATCCGGGTGAAACCGTGATTCTTAGTTTCGAAGTAGAAAATAGCGGACACAATACTGCAAGCGCAGGAAATCTGAATCTGTTTATTACTGAAAATGGTGTTTGTGCTGATGCCAATGGGGCAGTTTTAGCTTTAGCAATTGACGGCACCGAAATTATTAATTTCACGGTTGATGTGGATCCTGCTGCACCTGAAGGTTCAAATATGCCGGTTTCTTTAAGCTATACCGCAGGTGAATACATTGCCGGTATGACCGCAAATTTACCGATCGGGTTGCAATATGAAACTTGGGAATCTAACGATTTTCTTTCTTATGTTTGGGAAAATGACCCATCATATCCTTGGGTTATTGTTACCGATGAAGTGTATGCCGGTGAACATGCTGCAAAATCAGGCGATATTACGCACAATCAAAGCTCAGTGCTTACAATCAATCTGAATGTAACTTCTCCCGGTGATTTGTCTTTCTATAAAAAAGTATCTTGTGAGGAAGGTGCTGATTGGTCCGGAACATATTATTGGTACGATTACCTTTCTTTTTCATTAAATGGTTCAACTGAAGGCCAATGGGATGGTGAAGTTGACTGGTCACAGGAATCCATTTCTGTTGACGTTGGGCAGCATTCCTTTGTTTGGGAATATTCAAAAGATGCTGTTGAAGATGATGGTCAGGATGCTGCTTGGGTTGATAATATCCTCCTACCTTCACATGATAATTTTGTAATGGTAGAACAAATTAATGCGCCTGTGGATGAATTTGATATCAGTGTAATGCCGAATCCAACTTCAGGAATGACACATGTTGAGTTTAGCTTGACTGAACGAAGCGATGTCAGAATGGAAATTGTTGATATCACAGGTCGTGTCATCAAAACTGTTTATCAACAAGAAAGTCCTGAAGGAAATTATCGCGTCGCTTTTGATGTTGCAAATCTTCCAAACGGTCTCTTTATTCTCAGATTGACAACCAGAGAAACAACTTATACCGAACAATTAGTTATTTCAAAATAATTTTTTGATGCCGCCTTTGTGTGGCATCTTTTTTAATCTTTCAATTATATGAAATATTTTATTACTTGGATTATTATCCTGATGACAGGACTATCGCTCAATGCTCAAAATTACTTGCCTGATTCCTTAAAAAGCAAGTATCATATGCTGACTTGGGAAGAGCTTGAAAACCATCAAAACGGCATTCGAACTGCTCGTGATATTACTCCAACTGCGCCTCCAACAGGCCCTGTGCGTAGCATAGCTGAATGGGAAAGAAATCAAGGGGTAATTGTTTCTTATCCTTATGGAGGGTTTGGAATACCCGTTGATTTAATTGCATTGATGGCGGAAGATGTTCATGTTTATATCATTTATGCTAGCGCTTCAAATCTTAGCACAATCGAAAATGAAATTAATAGTGGAGGGGTAAATACCGATAATGTGTCATACCATTTAATCCCTTCAGATACTTATTGGACTCGTGATTTTTCTCCATGGTTTATCGCGCATGGTGAAACACAGGAAGTTGGCATCGTGAATTTTGATTACAATCGTGACAGACCGGATGATAACAATGTACCAGTTGAATTTGGTGAATTACTGGATGTTGAAGTATTTGGAATGGAAGTCGAACATACAGGAGGAAATTACATGTCTGATGGGATGTTTAACGCAGCTTCAACAACGCTTGTTTATGATGAGAATAGTATTTCAAATACGTTGGTGGACAATCATATGGAAGATTATCTCGGAATCTCTGATTATATCATTGCCGAAGACCCCATGGATGATTATATTTTTCATATTGATTGCTGGGCGAAATTTTTGGATGTGGATAAAGTGCTTGTCGGAGAGGTGCCTGAAACCGATTCTCGATATGAAGATTATGAAGCTGCTGCCGATTTCTTTGCCAATCAAACCTCATCTTACGGAAATAATTATGAGGTCTATCGTGTATATTCCCCGGATGGACAGCCTTACACAAATTCACTTATTATGAATAATAAAGTGTTTGTGCCTGTTCCTGCTTCAGGAAGTGCTGCCGATTGGAATGACGAAGCCGTTGCTGTTTATGAAGAAGCCATGCCTGGATACGAAATTGTTATGGTACCAAATACGACAGCACCGTCATGGCAATCAACTGATGCCTTGCATTGTCGTACGCATGAAGTTCCGGATATTGGTATGCTGAAAATTTTTCATTCAGCATTGTATGGCGTTCAGGATGAACTGACTGCTTATGAAATTTCCGCTGAAATTGTTTCTTATGCCGGAAACACTTTGTATGCCGATAGTTTGAGAGTGTATTATTCTGTCAATGGCGGGTCTTGGGATTATACTGTCATGTTAAATCAAGCTGGTGATACTTATACTGCTGAAATTCTCGGACAAAATCCTGGTGATGAAATTGCTTATTACATTCACGCTGCCGATGAAACCGGACGCAGCGAAAATCATCCCTTTATGGGAGCTGCTGATCCACATGAATTTGTTGTTGCAGATGCAAGCGATATTTCAACAGATAGTAAAGCAGTTGTTTCGCTTTTCCCGAATCCTACCAAAGGGAATTTAAGTGTAGCTATGCACTATTTGAATGAAAACAATGCTGTTTTGGAAATTTCAGACATTAACGGACGCATTTTACGCTCTGTAGAAGTTTCCAATACCGGAGATTATCATTTGCTTCGTTTGGATGTTAGCGACTTGTCCAAAGGCACTTATATCGTGCGAATTATAGGAGAAAAACGAGTAAAGACCTCAAAGTTTATTTTGTGGTAAATTAATTTTAATATTTTAAAAAATCCCGAATGATTCAAATCGTTCGGGATTTTTTTTATTTCTGTGTTGTGTTTATAGTATTGTGATATATGCTGAAGGTCATAGGATTAGCGATTGGTTAACACCGTCATTCATGTCGGGTTATTAACGGTTAATAGATAGTTGGGCTTCAGCCATGATATTTTATATCTCACCGAGATTTGTCATTTCTTCAGTATTCTTATAATCATAATCGGGATAATCATAAATTGGCACCCGGTTTTCAGTTTCACCAACGGAATATCCATAAAGATTCTGATAATCTTCTACCTTTTCGCCCATCTCTTCAAGTTGTTGCAAATACTCACTAATGGATTTTGATTCAATAATAATCACTTTTTCCATATCGTGGATCGCCGGGCTGTGACGGCGGGTTGCATCATGTTCAAAGGCTAAAATACGTCTGCCGTATCTGGTAATTCCGATTACACGATAAGTCAGAGATTTTCCGACACCGGGTAAGTTCAGTACATTGCGGTCTGTTCCTAAAAAAGGAAGTCCGGCTTCGTTGCGGATATCATTGATAAGTTGACAGATGTTTTCAGCATGATTCGGGATTTCTTTAATCTTTTCATAAAGAAATTCAGGGATTTCACCGAGTGATTTTTCTTCAACTTGTTCTTGAACAGCTCGCGCATTCGTTGCAAAATTGAATGAATTTTCCATGTATCCTTTAACAGAGAATGTGTAATAATTCATCACCCCAATATCATTCAATGCCTGTCTTAAGCGTACAGAATGACCACGGCGCGATGCCGCAGCAGTAAATACCAGTTGATTGGTTACCATCCAACCGGCAGTAATTAATCGATGAATACCTTCGACAGATTCCGGAGTGATTTCCATGGGGGATTCAAAATGTGTTTGAATGACAAATTGTTTAATTCCAATTTTACTGGCTTCCATTTTGAAGTTTTTCAAGATTGAAATCAGCACTTCATCAATGCGTTGAGGTAGATATACCGGGAGTCGAGTTCCGAGGCGTACACGTAAAATTTCAGCGTATTTTTCCCCTTCTTTTCGTTTTTTGTTTGCCGCTCTTTTCTTTTTCGCAGTTTCTATCACGGCATCTAAAATTTGCTTTAACGATTTGTTTGAGCTCATTAGGGCATCTCCACCTGTAATCAAAATATCTCGAAGTTGAGTGTCCTCTTCCCAGTATTTCATGAAGCGCTGTAAACGTTCCGGCCAGGTTTCATCTGGTCTGAGCTTGTCTAAATTAAAGTTCAGATTCCCTCGTTGGAAATCGTACATCCGTTGACAGCTTGCGCACAAACCACCGCATGCACGACCGACTGTGTCGGGAATTAAAATGGCAACTTCAGGATAGCGCCTGTGCACAGAGTGATGGGAAGGAAGTATCCACCCAGCTGCATTGGGTTTTCCGGGTTCTACGATGTCTTCTTTTTCCCATGCCTGAATTTTGCCGAACTCGTCAACAAGTTGCTCAGAATATAAAATGTAATGTCTGATTGCCAAGTCAGCACCGATGGCAAAATAAGGAACCCGAACATGCAGTAAGGACAAATAATACGGATTTATAAAGAAGGGAATTCCCTGTTCTTCGGCACGTTTGAGTAATTTTATGGTGTCCGGGTCAAGCGAGAAGTCCAAAAACTCATTTAGTAATTCCGGAGTGCGCACGGCAAATCTCAAGTGAAAAGTTTTGTCTTTCCACCATTCCATCAATAACTGAAATTTTTCATCCAGACTCATTCCATTATCAAAGAAATATTTTTTATCTGTAATTTCCCCGGCATCAATTTTTCTGATGATAATATTAATAATTCGATTTCGATTTTCTTCACGTAAGCGTTTAATGCGAGGATCAGTTCCTACCGGCCAGCGATTCATCCAGTTGTGAATTGTTTCCCTTTTGTAAATCAGCTTTTTCTGATGTCCTGAAAACTGACGAAAAAGTTGAATTATATCATCAAAAAAGTAAGGTTTTGCACCACCGGTTCCCTTGGAAACAGCAAACCAGAGTAGTTTTATTGGATTGCTGACTGCAAGTTCCCCGTGCAAATTCGGGTCTTCATATTCTTCATCTGCATAATCGATATAATCTAACAAACGAATGCAGGCAATATCTTTCCATTTTAATTTTTTAAATGCCGTGCGTCCGGTTTTTTCTCCTTCATAATATGCCAATGCAATGGGCGAATTTCGCAACTCACGCATTGCTATATTTCTCACCCCAATCAATGCTTCAGTTTCATTTTTTGATTCCCGCATGATGGTTTCCAGCTCGGGGTTTTCATCTAATAATTTTCTTAAAAGTTTATGGGATTTTACGTTAATTGCAATTTTGTCTAATTCAGCATTTGTTGACATCATATATTATATTCCTTTTTTATTTCAAATTATTAGACAATTTATCAACCCAATTGTTCATAAATTGACTTGCTTCATCCCGTTTGCTTGAGGGCTTTATGAGTTGCTTTATTTATTGCTTTAGAACGGGATATGTTTTTATTCCATTATGCTTTGAAACCCGAAGATAGTACATCCCTGCAGCCAAATTGCATAGGTCAAATGTGCCGCTTTTGTTAATGCTTATTTTGTCAATTTTCACACCTAAAGCATTAAATAAACTGATTTCTGTTTGGGCTTCACTCAGATTGTCTATGTAAAGTTTGTCTTTAATTGGATTTGGATAAAATGAAATCAAATTCGAGTTGGTTTCCGCTATAGAGCTTGGTTCTTCAGAAAAACGATAGCGTAAAAATTTCCATATTTCTTTTCCATAATCAATGTCGTTAACCGGATGATAATACCAAGAATGCTCCCCACCAATAACTTTTATGTGCGCTACCTGAGCTTCTCCATTCGGATACACATATCGCTCAAATGACAATCCATCTGACTGATTGTCAGTATATTCATAAAAAATTGCCGTTTCATCACTTTCATTATGGCTTCTCCAAAATTCAACCAATTCTTCAGCATCCATTCCTGAGCCGTTTCCGGTATATTCTACGGTTGCATCTACATTCCCATGGATATGTAAGCAGGCAACAAAGTCTGTTTCAGATGGCTCAGGAGTGAAGTTCACACCCATTGTCCCGGAAACGGATGCAATTGCATTTATCCTTTCTGGAACTTCTGCTGCCAGGCGATTACACATGTATCCGCCCATGCTAAATCCAAAAAAATATACAGATTCTGTATCGATGTTGTAATGCGTACCCAATGAATCTAAGACAGCCATCAGAAAGCCAGTATCATCAACATCTGAATTGGGAGTGATTCCATATAATGATGCGCCGGAATTCCATGAAGTCGAAGTTTGTCCATAAGCAGAAAAGGTTTCAGCTTGAGGAATAATTAGAATAAATCCTGCTGTATCAGCAATATAATTCATGCCGATATTATAAAAGTTATTCATGTTATCACCTAGTCCGTGAAGTCCGAAAACAACAGGAACCGGAGATTCTCCACTATAACTAGTCGGGAGATATTCTAAATACTCACGATCGGTGTTGTCCCAATTAATACTGCGGGTTTCCAATTGTGCAAATGCACTGCTTAGCATAAAAATAGCAATTGTCAAGATAAATCCGTGTTTGAACATATTTCAGGTTTTTATTTGAGGTAAATATATGAAAAAAAATGAAGAAATCAAAATCCTGAGCGTATGCTTTTTGTCAGCCTGCATTTGTCGCTATGTAGTGTCTGTAAGAAAACTACTGTTTTAGAAACGAGAATAACGCAATATTTGGCGTTTTCTTGCAGCCACTATGTACGGCTTACTGACTCAATAAATTATAAACAGCTTGTAAAATCTGTAAATTGGCGTAATCAGAAAACAAAACGGATGTATTATTAATCGTCTGCTAAACCCTTATATAACGATAAACCGCCAAGGGAGGTCTCTTTGTAAAAGCTTGGCAAATCATGTCCGGTATTCCACATGGTTTCAACCACTTCATCAAAACTGATTCGATGTCTTCCATCGGATAGTAAGGCGTAATTTGCATGGTTTAATGCTCTGGCAGCTGCAAAAACATTCCGTTCAATGCATGGAATTTGTACCAATCCTAAAAGTGGGTCACAAGTCAAACCTAAATGATGCTCGAGCCCAATTTCTGCGGCATATTCGATTTGATAAATGGTTCCTCCAAACAGTTGAGCGCAAGCTGCTGAAGCCATGGCGCAAGCTGTACCAACTTCTCCTTGGCATCCAACTTCTGCTCCTGAAATACTGGCGTTTGTTTTGATAATGTTGCCAATTAGACCTGCTGTTGCCAATGCTTTTAATATGGAAGATTTCCCATGTTTATTAAATGCTTTATGATATTTTAAAACTGCCGGTAAAGTTCCTGATGCTCCACAAGTTGGTGCAGTAACAATTTCTCCTCCCGCAGCATTTTCTTCCGATACGGCATGTGCATATGCGAAAAGCATTCCTCGGCGCTTTACTTGACCCGCAAAGTTTTGAGCACGAAGCTTGTAAGTATGTGCTTTGCGTGGGAGTTTCAATCCACCTTCCAGCGTGCCTTCGGCTTCAAGCCCTCGTTTGATTGATGCTTCCATGCTTTTCCAAACTTCAGATAAAAAATCCCAGATTTCCGGGCCTTCATTCGCTTCCACAAATTCCCAAAGCTGTTTTCCGTTGCTGTTACACCACTTCAAGATTTCTTTCATGCTTTTAAGCGGATAAACGGATTGATGGTTTTCTTCACTGAAATCATCAATTATGGCACCCCCTCCTACAGAATATGCTGTCCATTCATCTATCATTTTCATGTTGTCGTCATAGGCGGCGAATTTCATGGCATTTGGATGTCTCTCTAAAAATGTTTTAGGCTCCCAAATAAGCTCCATGTCTCTGTCTGCATAACAGGTTTCAATTGCTTTCCCGGTAAGGTGACCTTTTCCTGTAGCTGCAAGTGATCCGTACAACCAAATTTTAAAGTGTTTCGCTTTCGGATGTTTGCTGCGAAATTGCTCGGCAGCTTTCTTTGGCCCCATGGTATGACTGGATGATGGGCCGTTTCCGATTCGATATAATGCGCGTAATGATTCCATTGCGCAAAGCTAATATTTTCCGTGATTTTCTTATATGATAAGTGATATTTCTTGTCAAGAAAAAAGCGTAAATAGAGACACAATGATCACGTAGTATGTTCGCACGATTTCACGCAAAGTACAAAACTTGAGAGAAGTTTAGATATGGAGTGATAAAAAAAACGCCCGTTTTTGCGGGCGTTTTTTTTAGATTATATTTTCGTTTTAATCTTTCTCAATGCGAATTCGGGCATCCACTGCAACCACTTCTTTAGCATTTCCGAGTAGGGGATTGAGGTCCATTTCGAAAATCTCCGGAGCGGTTTTCACTAAGGCAGCAACACGCACAATTTGTTCAGCGAGAATGTCTTCATTGACACCTTCTTGTCCACGTACACCTTTAATAATGCCGTACGATCTCAGCCCTTGTATCATGTTATGAGCTTCCGCTTCGCTGATAGGCGCAAGTGAGCTTTGTACATCTTTCAGCACTTCAATAAAAATTCCGCCCAATCCGCACAATACCATGTGTCCGAATTTGTCTTCGCGTTTTGCTCCAATAAAAATTTCCTGTCCGAAATACATTTCAAATATTTGCACTGCATAAGTATCTTTGATTTGCATCAGCCGTTTAAATTCTTTACGGACAGTTGTTTCATCTTTTACGTTCAGCACTACACCGCCGACATCTGATTTATGCACCGGCCCGACAACTTTCATTACCACCGGATATCCGAATTCCTCACAGAAGGCAATCGCTTCATCTTCGGTATTAACCACACGGTCGTTTGAGTGTGAAATACCGGCGGCATCAAGTAGTTCAGTGACTTCCTCTGGAGAAATATATCCATTCTCTACGTTGTCAATCACTTTACGGATGCCTGCAGTATTTATTTCTGGTATATCAATGCTTTCCGGTTGTGGTGCGGGTGTGTGGAATACTTTGCATAGTGCATTTCCAAATACCACTTCATCTGGGAAATTGATGCGACCTTTTTTTACAAATTCAGCAATTTCATCCTTCACATTGACAACAGATGGTAAAATTGGGTATATCGGTTTTTTGCAGGATTTCATTTTTTCGTCCAGTAAATCATAGACATCGTAAACTGGGAAAAGTCCAGGACTTCCAAAAATGACTGCCATTCCGTCAATTTCATCAAAATCATTTTCGCAGGCATTAATAATATGTCCGAGTTGTTCAGCGGTTCCGGTTGCTAAAAAGTCAATGGGATTTCCAACAGCAGACCCGGGGAAGAGTTTTTCCACCAAAGCATCTGCTTTCGGACCATCGAGATGAGGGATTTCTAATCCGCCATTACTTAGTGCGTCGGTTAGCATTACTGCAGGACCTCCAGCGTGAGTTATGATGGCGATGTTTTTCCCTTTTAACTCAGGATGCATAAATACGGAAGCTACTGTTGCCAGTTCTTCACGTCCGTTGCAACGCACGATTCCGGCTTTGCGAAATAATGCATCAACAGCTACCTCCGATGATGCCAGAGCGCCGGTATGTGATGAAGCTGCGCGGCTTCCTGCTTCAGAACCCCCAGATTTAATTGCTGCAATTTTACATCCTTTCCGAATCAATGAAGAAGCATGTTTTAGCAGCATTTCAGGTTTGTCGATGTTTTCAATGTACAGTAGTTTTACCGGTGAAGAAACGCCTAGCTTATAGGTTTCGTCGAGATGTTTCATAACCTCTTCAACACCAATTTGAGCAGAGTTTCCGACCGACCAGACAGAAGAGAAGCTTAAGCCCTTAGTCACGCCTGCTTCAATAATGAAAACAGCAGTTGCACCACTTCCGGAAATAAAATCAACTCCTTTAGGATCCAATCTTGGGATTGGTGTTGTGAAAATCCCATTGTAATGCTCATTTAGCACTCCAATACAGTTTGGTCCAATGAGCGAACCGTCAACAGAATTGATTTTTTCAACAATTTTAGCTTCAATTTCTGCTCCTGCTTCGTTTTCTTCACTAAAACCTGCTGACAAAATGATAAATGCACGAGTGTCTTTTTTATCCACGAGTAGATTTATCGTATCCAAACAATATTTTGCAGGTATTGCAAGAATTGCCATATCTGCTTGTGGCAAATCAGCCACATTGCAGTATGATTTCAATCCCTGTACCTTATCAGCTTTTGGATTGGACACATACAAATTGCCTTTAAAATTTCCGTCAATTAGGTTTTTTAATACTTTCCCACCTGGTTTCTGAACATCGTCGGAACCACCAACAACGACTATGCTCTGTGGCTTGAGTAGTTTTGTGTTAATCATTTGTGTATGTTTTTTTACTGTTTTTGGTTCAGTTTTTCACGGAAACCCTCCTTGTTAGCGAGAGACATTGAATATTTTTGCTCTCTCAAGGATAAATTTATAATAATTTGCATGATTTCCGATGCAAAATTTTATCTTTGCGTAAAGATGACAATTAATTTTTAAACCATGAAAGATTTTAAACAGCTTTACAAAAGAATTCTTGTTTTTAATGTGATTTTACTGCTTGGCATAATTGCATTATTTGTGTTGCATTTTACCGGTGAGCCAACGATTACTAGTAGTACATCAAGAGATATGAATAATTCTGCGATAATTGATACGGCAGAATCTATCATTTCTGAACGAATTGCCGTCGTAAAACTTGATACGCTTTTATTGGAATATCGCCTTGCACAGGATTTAAACGAAGACTTGTTGCAACGGCAGAAAAATGCTGAATCAACATTTCAAACTAAAATGACGAAATTTGAAAAAGATTATACCGGGTTTCAAAAGAAAATGGAAACTGGGGCATTCTTAAGTCAAGCTAGCATGGAGGCGCAACAACAAGACTTACTGAAACAGCAAAATGAATTGCAGGTGTTGCAGGAAAATCTGACGATGCAGTTGGCGCAGAATCAGGAGGAAATGACTCAGCGTTTGTATGATTCTGTGATTTACAATATTGAATTGATAAATAAAGACAGATTTGTCTTGATATTAGGTGATGCAGTTGGTACTAACGTTTTGTATTCTAATCGAGCAATGGACATTACAAATGAAGTCTTGCGTTTTTTGAATTCGCGTTATCAGCCTGATGATAAGAAATAATGTAGTTTATGGCATTTGCAGATACTTATTTTAAACGTTTTCAAATTGAGAACGATGAAGTTAAACAGCCAGTTCCGGACAATCTGGAACTGGCTGTTGTGATTCCGGCCTATAATGAACCGGATATTGAAGATACCATTATTGGCTTGATGCATAATGATGATCCGGAATGTCAAGTGGATGTGATTTTGGTTTTTAATGCCCCAGAGGATAAGGAGGATGCGATTATCAATCGAAATCTGACAGATTTCCAACATTATACAGAGTTTGCGGAGTCTTTGGATCATAGTTTTATTCGACTACATGTTTATTGGCAACTATTTCCAAAAAAAGTTGCCGGTCCCGGTTCTGCCCGGAAATATGGAATGGATATCGCAATTCGTCGCTTCAATACCATTGATAATCCTCAGGGAATTATTGTTTCATTAGATGCGGATGCAGTTGTTTCAAAAAATTATTTGAAATCCATTAGGGACCATTTTCAAAAGCATCCCGACCAAGATGCTGCAACTATTTATTTTGAACATCAGTATCAAGAAGCAGATGATCCTGTTGTGCTATATGAACTGTACCTGCGATATTTTCGTCACGCAATGGAGTGGAGCGGATATCCGCATCATTTCTACTCGATTGGCTCATGTTTTACTGTAAAATCAAAAGCTTATGCCGATCAGGGTGGTATGAACCGAAAAAATGCCGGTGAGGATTTTTATTTCCTGAATAAAATTGAATTAAACGGAGTGCTGGGGGAATGTAATGTCCCTGTAGTTTATCCGTCAGGTCGTGTTTCTGACAGAGTGCCGTTTGGAACCGGTACTGAAGTGAAGAAAATTCGTGAGGAAGGCGGTTACGATGTCTATAGCTTGAAAAGCTTTCGGGCGCTTGCTGATCTCGTGAAATTGTTGGATCAAACATATCAGATGGATTCTTCAGCTTTTAATGCAGCAATGGAAAAATTCCCGAAAATAGTTCAGGATTATGCGCATCGAATTTATTTATGGGATGCCATTTTGGATGCACGAGAAAATGTGGCAGATGAAAGTGCTTATTTGAAACGATTGTATCGGTATTTTGATACGTTTAAAGTCATTCGGTTTTTAAATGTACTTGCCGAAAAAGCGTTTCCCAAAAAAGATGTTGCTATTGTTGCTGCAAATTTAGCCGATGCCCTTGGAATCAAATATGAGGATCATTCGGAAGAGTCATTATTACTTGCTTACCGACAGTTTGACAGGAAATTGTAGCTTGCGAGCGTTGTGCACCTCAAGGTTTCGCTAAGCGATGGCTTTTTGTGAAGGAAAGCGAAGCTTTGAGTCGGAAAAGCGTAAGCGGACAAAGGTTGGAGGTTAGAAGTTGTAGGTTTTTGTTTGAATTTTGGTTTTTGTTATTTCCTTTTAGGAATATCGAACCTGCCCACCGGGTTAATAGGCTTGGCAGGTGGGCAATCGAATCCCGAATGTTGAATGTCGAAGTAGAAAAAATAGGAATCTGTTTGAATTTTTGCAGAAAGCTTCCCTGTTAGCATATTTACCTAAACCATAACTAGCCCCTGATACCTGAAAAAGAAAAAGGGTAAGCTACTTGCATCGCACCGCTACAACCGTTTACCCTTGCTTCCTTCCGGATCTGGGGGAGTTCAACGGGAGCTGGTCGTACAAGACTTACCCTCGACTGCAAAAGTAATAAAGATTTATTTAATCCCTAATTTCTTTTATAAAAAATTCTATCTTTGTTTAAATATCAAATCTTAGAATATATGAATCAGCAACAAATACCAGTATTAAAATTT
>CAYOUD010000004.1:17653-38523 GCA_964407055.1 uncultured Bacteroidales bacterium
CAATCTTTCGTGGCAGCGCTGCTCGGAGCAATATTTGCAAAGGGAACAACCCCTGCCGAAGTAGATTCATTAACCGATTTTGAAAACGAAGCATAAACACAATAATTATGGATTTGACAGTTGTCATCCCTTTGTATAATGAGGAAGAATCTTTGCCCGAGCTCATGGCTTGGATTGCAAAAGTTGTGAAGGAAGAAGCATTTACCTATGAAGTAATTATGGTGGATGACGGAAGCTCTGATAAAAGTTGGGATGTTATTCAGGATTTAAAAAAGCTGTATGGCACGAATTTAAGAGCGTTTCAGTTTAGGCGAAATTACGGAAAGTCTGCAGCTTTACATACCGGGTTTCAAAATGCTCGCGGAAAGGTTGTAATTACTATGGATGCTGATATGCAGGATTCTCCCGATGAAATTCCTGAATTGTGGCGATTGATTGAAAAAGATCGTTATGATTTGATTTCCGGTTGGAAAAAGAAACGCTATGATCCAATCAGCAAAACGATTCCAAGTAGATTTTACAATTGGGTTGCACGAAAAGTGACCGGCATAAAACTCCATGATTTTAACTGTGGATTAAAAGCCTACCGGAATAAAGTGGTGAAAAGCATTGAGGTATATGGTGAAATGCATCGCTATATTCCTGTATTAGCAGAGCAAGCAGGATTTAAGAAAATAGGAGAGAAGGTTGTTCAACACAGAAAACGGCAATACGGAACAACAAAATTCGGATTTGAGCGATTTATTAATGGGTTTCTTGATTTAATGTCAATTATGTTTATTACCCGTTTTGCGAAAAATCCCATGCATTTGTTCGGAGTTTTGGGCAGTTTAATGTTTTTAATTGGTTTTGGCTTAGCACTTTATCTCGGTATTCATAAAATTATTTCAATTAATCAGGGAGTTTTACTGGAACGCGTTACGGAAAGCCCCTATTTTTATATTGCACTAACCAGTATGATTATTGGGGTATTGCTCTTCCTCGCCGGATTTCTTGCGGAACTAATTTCCCGAACATCGAGTGACAGAAACGTATATCAAATTGATGATATTATTGATTAAAATTTAGACACATGAACACAACGAATAAAGAAATAGATATTTTCGAATTGTATCGCATTGCTTCAAAATTTTTTCGTAGACGTTTTGTTGTATTGTTGATTATTGCCTTGTTGGGCGCAATATTTGGGCTTGTTAAAGTGAAAATGCAGGGAGTAACTTACCAAACCAGAATAATTGTACGTTCTGATTTTATTTCAAAGGAAGATTTATCTTCGAAAGCGATGTCTCTACTTGAGGATGACAGACAAATGGCAACTCAGGACTTGGCTATACTCTTTAATACAGATGAAACGGTTTTTAGAACAGTGAGTAAAGTAAAATTAGATACATTATCTCTCAATAACGCCATTGTGTTTAAATTTTGGATTAAGGATACAGCAAATTTTGACGAGATCACAAAAACAATTAATAAGTATTACAATACTTCTGTTGATTTTTTGGTCCAGTTTGCTAGAATACAAAACCAAAATCAGCATTATGTGGATGTCATAAAAAATGAGATTGATAAGATTGTCGCATTTCAGAAAAAAGTATTAGAGAATGATAATTCGAAACAGAGCTTGATGCTTTCCGGATTTTCTGGTAGCTCTGGGGAGTTAGTATCCTTGCTTGAAAAGCAGCAAAATCTGGAACTAAAACTATATGCCAAGCAACCAGTGTACGTTGTGCAAAATTCGGTTGTTATGTCAAAGTCTGCAAGCCTTACTGGAACAATGATTGTTTGGGCATTTGTTTTTGGCGTAATCGGTTTATTGATTTTCCTTTTCGTAGAGCTTGATCGTGGTGCACGACGTCGCACTTAGGATTTGTTTTTATGCGATATTAACTCATGCTTTTTCAATGTTTTTTTCGCTGCTGCAACCATGGGAGGGCCTATGAATTTTCCGTTCATTAAAGCAACTCCTTTGTCATCTTGCTTTGCTTCTTCTGCTAATTGTAACATGGTTTTTGCATCCCGAACTTCTTTTTCATCCGGTGAAAAATATTGATGCGCTAATGCCAGTTCTTTTGGATGTAGAATCAACATACCCTCAAAACCGAGTTTTTTCGCTAGTTGCAAATTGCTTTCAAGTTCTTTGAGATCGTGAATGTTCACATGAACTGTGTCAATTGGAATCACATTATTCGCACGAGCAGCCATTGTAATCATAGCTCTTGCAGTAAAAATACTTTGTCCATCTTTGTCGTGAATTCCTTCCAAATCAGTCAAAAAATCTTCACACCCAAAAGCGACTGCGACAACACGTGAGGATGCTTTGCAAATTTCCTGTACATTTAAAACCGCTGCCGCAGTTTCAATCAAAGGAATGATTTTGAATGTATTAATTGGTAGCGATTTCTCATATTCAATGGTTTCTAACAACTTGTCAAAGAAATACACATCTTTACCGGTTTGTGATTTTGGATACATAAACCCGTCAATGCCTTTGATGCTAAGTTGGTAAACATCTTTTAAAAGCTCTCCGCTTTCCCTGTCATTAACTCTTGGGAAAACACGATAGTTGTCAAGTTTTCCTTCGGCAAGCATGTTTTTGATGTTGTCACGTGCTATTTGCTTGTTTCTAGAAGGCAAAACTGAATCTTCAATATCCGGTAATAAAACATCGGCATCGGTTTTAATAGCACTTTCCATCAGTCGTCGGTTATGAGCGGGCACAAACATCAGGCTTCTCATTAAAAATGATTTATTTGGCATAGTTTATATCGTTTTCTTTTTAACCAATACTTTTCTTCTAAATCGCAACACATCCACTTCATCTTGATTGTAACCGATCGTTTCAACATAAACAATCCCACGATCAAGTTTTGATTTTGATGGCGTAACTTCCAGAATTTTTGTTTTTGCATACAAAGTGTCTCCGATAAAAACCGGTGAAAGGTGATCTACATTTTCATACCTGAGATTTGCAATGGCTTGACCGCTAATGTCAGGTACTGTAATGCCAACAATCAGACTAAAAACCAATGTTCCGACAACTAGGGGCTTACCGTGCTGTTGTTTTGATGCGTAATCCACATTTGTATGAACCGGATGATGATTCATGGTAAGTAAGGAGAATAGATTATTATCACTTTCAAAAATTGTTTTGGAGGTGGCGTGGTAAATAATCGTTTCTGGACTAAATTCTTCAAAATAAGTCCCTATGGTTTTCCGTATTATTTGTTCATTCATAATCTTGTTTCGCTAATTTTTAGACCTTAAATATAAAAATAATTATTCGCTTTGATGGGTTTCTGTAAGATTTTCCATGATCTTTAGAAACTGTTTTGCCAGTACAGTATACTCGTGATGTTGCAAAACGTAGGATTTTCCATTTTTCCCTATGGATGTTTTTTCATTTTCTGAGAGGTTTTTCATTTTTTGCAATGCATTTGCCAGTGCTTCCGGATTTTCTGGGGGAATGGTGTAACCACAATTTGCATCAGAAACAATGTCATTTCCTGCATCTATTGCCATGACAATTGGTTTTTCTGCCATCATATAATCGAATAACTTATTAGGGCCGATTCCAAAACGAAAGAGTGATTGGTTCTTTAGTCCAAGATATAGAATGTCAAAGCGTTTTAACAATTGCGGAATCATGGTTTTCGGTATGGCATCCAGAAAACTAACGTGTTTAAGTTGCATGGTTTTTGTCATATCCATTAGGCGAGCTTTTTCTGACCCATTGCCCACCAAGAAAAAATGGAAGCTTTGTTTTTCGAGTTTCGCTGCTGCTTGCAGTAAATTATCAAGTATATTTGGAACACCATGGGCTCCTGTGTATGCTACACAAGTTTTCCCTGCTTGTTTTGCTTTTTCGATTTCTAATTTGTGTTTCGCTGGAATCTCAGGAGCAGACTCCCAGTCCTCTAACCAAATTCCGTTTGGAACAATATGTAGTTTTTTTGCATCTAAACCATGTGAGGTAACATGGGATTCGATACATGGCAGAATTGAAACGATAGCATCTGCATTTGCATAGGCAAAGTTTTCCGCCTTTTGCATAATCCGTATAAACGGATGATTTTTTGAATATCCGCCCAATTCCATTGGAGACAAGGGCCATAAATCGTGGATCTCATAAATTATTTTTCCGCCGCTATGGTTTGCAATTCGTTTTGCAGAATAATTATCCAAAGGATAAGTTGATGAAGCAATGACAATATCCGCGTCTGTCATTTTTGCGATAGATTTATGATATCGTTTCAGTTTTCGCACGAAACTGTACATGTTGCGTATGCGTTGAATCCCATTTCCACTGTATTTCGGAGTCCTAAGCCATATATACTGTATGTCGGAGATTGTGCTGGTTTCTAAATCATAGGTGATTTCAGGTTGTGTACTTCGGGTATGAGCAAAATCTGCTGTCAGGATAAAAACTTTGTGTCCAGCTTCCTGCCATTTTTTTGCAAGATAATAGGGGCGAAATTCCATTCCGTACTCCAATGATCCGGCATAATGGTTGATAATCAGTATGTTCATCGTTTTAGTAGTTCGTTTAATACTTGATTTGCAGTGTTTCCGTCACCATAAAGATGCACAGGGAAAGAATGACTTTGATTTACGGTTTCTGAAAATGCCTTGATGATTTTTTCTTTATTTGCGCCACAAAGTATATTGATATTCTGTTTTATCAATTCTGTCCATTCTGTTTCATCTCGCAATGTGATGCAAAATTTATTGAAAAAATAGGCTTCTTTTTGTAAACCACCACTATCTGTCATCACTAACTCACAAGAATCCAACAACCAAAGCATTTGTAGATAACCAACGGGTGAAATGCAGAAAACATTTTCGGAAAATTTCAAATTATGTTGTTCCATGACTTTCGCTGTTCGTGGGTGCAATGGTAAGACAATCTGCATGCTTTTGCCAATGTAATTCATGGCTGAAATTATTGATTCTAGACGACTTTTGTTGTCTGTGTTTTCTGCACGATGTAATGTCGCTAGCATAAATTTCTCTGGAATTTCTTCTTTCGGTTTTTTAGCGAATCGCTTGAAATAGAGTGCCGAATCGTACATTATATCACCAGAGCGTATAAGTTTCTTGTCTGGAATATTTTCCTGTTTTAGATTCTTAATAGCAGTGTCTGTCGGGCAAAACAAACAATCGCTGATGCGATCTGTGAGAATTCTGTTGATTTCTTCGGGCATTGCAGTGTTGAATGAACGCAGCCCAGCTTCTACGTGAGCAATTTTTATATGCTGTTTTACCGCTGCCAAAGCACCTGCTAAGGTGGAATTTGTGTCACCGTAAACTAAAATCCAATCCGGTTTTTCCTGAAGAATTACATCCTCAATTTTTTCAAGCATCCGACCGGTCATCGCACCATGCTGTAAACTATGAATGTCAAGATTGACATTCGGTTTTGGAATGCCCATTTGCTCAAAGAAAATTGTGGACATATTGGTGTCAAAGTGTTGCCCTGTATGGATGATGAATTCGTCCACTCCTTTGGTTTTAGATGCTGCTCTGCTAAACGCTGAGGCTTTAATAAACTGTGGTCTTGCACCTATTATGCTAATAATTTTCATAGTTTCTGTTTGTAATTATGCATGCTGGAAATGCTCTGCTAAATTATTACATTTTAATGAACTCGCAAAAGCAAAGCCAGAAGTAGGGGATTTATTCTGGTGAAAACTTAATTATCTGATATTATAATGCTATTTTTGTAAATTAGCAAAGCGTGTTGGAAATCAGCTTATGAAGATATTAAAGCAGATATATCGTATTATTTCTCCGGAATCAGATTTTACGAAGAATTTTTTTATTCTTTTTCGGGGAACACTAATTGCGCAAATAATACCAGTTTTGTTGATGCCAGTGCTAACACGGATATATGGACCGGAAGATTTTGGTGTGTTTGAGCTGTTTTTGTCAATTACTGTCATTTTTGGTTCCATTGCAAATGCACGATATGAGCTTTCTGTGGTTTTGCCGGACAGAAAAGCTGATGCCTGGAATATTATGGGGTTGGGTGTAATTCTTTCTTTTTTCTTTTCTTTATTGTTGCTGTTGGTAGTTAGCTTTTTCGCAGATGGAATTGCCAGATTATTGAATAATTCTGAAATTAAATTTTGGTTAATTTTTGTGCCGGCTGCGGTGTTTGTTGAGGGTGTTTTTAATATGCTGAGTTATTATCACACAAGGGAGAGGCATTTTAAACGTATTGCCGGGGCGTCTATCTCACGTGCCGGAGGACGTACCGGATTGCAGATTTTAATAGGGATACTTCATGCATCGGCTGCCGGACTAATTATCGGACAGATTTTTGGATTTATTGCCGCGATTTTGAGTTTGATTCGGAAAATGAAAATTGGCATCATGTTGAAAAAAATTAATTGGATAGACATGAAGCGCGTGGCGGTAAAATATAAGGATTTTCCGAAATTCACATTGCCTGCAACACTTGCAAATTCTCTGGCAGTGAATCTTACCAGTATTATGATTTCAACCATGTATAACATTGCCAGCGTTGGTTTTTATTCGCTTGCAAATCGAATTTTAGCTTTGCCGGGTAGTTTAATCGGAAAATCCATGTCAAATGTGTATTTCAAAGAAGCGATTGACCAACGAAAGCAATACGGACATGCGAAAAATGTCTTTTTTTCAACCATTAAAAAACTGGTACTACTTTCATTTCCAATATTTTTAATTGTCTTTCTTTTTGCTGAAAGCTTATTTACTTTTGTGTTTGGTGAGGAATGGAGTGTTTCCGGAGAATATGCGCGGATTATTATTCCTTTATTGTTTGTGCGCTTTGTTTTTGCACCAATTTCTGTCAGCGTTTCTGTTTTTGAGCGTCAAAAAGTATCTTTATTTTTGCAGCTTGGTTTGTTGTTCCTCAGCTTATTTGTTTTTGGATTGTCATGGTTCTTATCTTGGGATATACAGCAATTTTTAACAACTATGGTTGCAATATTGTCTGTTTATTATTTATTTTTTATTTTTATTCTTTATCGGATTGTTTCCGGAAAATGATAAACTATGCAGGGAAAACTTAACAAAACTGATTTAGTCAATCAAATCCGAAATATCGGTGTTAAAGGCGCCGATTTACTCCACCTAAAGGTTTCTATGCGATCAATAGGAGATATAGATGGGGGCGCTCAAACTTTGTTGAATGCTTTGTTAGAAGTTGTTGGAGAAAAAGGAACGCTTGTTTCTGATGCGTTTATTGATGTGTATCCTTTACCACTGAACGAGTCGCAGGCAGAGCAAATAGCTGATGATCATACACGCTCTTATGCAGGTGCTTTTGCCAATGCGATGGTGAAACATCCCGATATGGTAAGAAGTCAGCATCCGATACAGAAATTTGCAGCGATTGGATATCACGCCAAGGAATTGTGTGCGCTGCATACTGAGCAGTCCGGAGGATATGATTTGTTGCACGAAATGGCCAAAATGGATGCTGTTAATCTGACGATTGGAAAACGTGTTGTGGGTGTTGGTACTACGCATGTAGCGATTGATTTAGTTGGTTTGCGTAGAAAGCATTTGAATATGGGAATCAACTATCGAAATGTTGTAGGAGAGGTGAAGCTTGCTAAAGTAGATTGGAATGGCGGTTGTGCTCACGGGTTCCCCAAATTCATACCCTACTATGAGGAGCGTGGTGCTGTGTTGGGAGGCGGGAAAATTGGGGAGGCCAATGCGTTATTAACATCCATGAAAGAAACGCTTAAAATAGAGATGGAAATTCTAAAGGAAGATCCCGGATTTTTCTTTTGTGATGATAAAATCTGCTATTCATGTCAAATGGCGTGGGAACATTCCCCCAAAAAAGCCATTCCGTTTTACTCAGGTTGGTTGTGGAAAAATTTGAGGAGATTATCATTTTCACGAATCCGGCATTTGTCAAAAGCACTTAAAAATCATAATTCATGTTGAAAATACGTATCCCCCAGTCCTTTGAAAATGAACGTCGTTATATTATCGATTTGTTTTTTCATGAACTGTTGGGTTTGAAATATGATTTGTTAGTTTTCCCTGGGGCAAATTACGAAATTGAGCTTCCTAATCATTCCATCCTAATTATAAAGGATCAGTTTTTTTCACATATTTCCGGTGATACTTATCTGGAATTAGCTAATTTTCCCGCTGCTCCGATTTTTGTGAAATCAGATTTTTGTGATCCGGATGAGATGCCGGTTTTGTATGGTGTTTCGGACATGATAGTAAAAGATGATGAAATTATTTGTCAAGCTGACATCTTTGCCTCTGCCTTTTTCTTGCTAACACGTTGGGAGGAGTATGTGAATCCGGCGCGTGATGCATTTGGCCGTTTTCCCGGCGAGGAATCCTATGTACAAATACATCAATTGCATTATCGACCGCTGGTTAATGAGTACGAAGTGTTCTTATGGAATATGTTAAAGTTTCTTGGTTATAAAGCCGAGCGGAAACATCGTATTTTTACAGTAATTCCAACTCATGACGTGGATAATTTTGCGCGTTATGATCAATTGAGAAAAATATTTAGAGCCCTTGGTGGCGATTTGATAAAGCGGAAAAGTGTTTCGCAGTTTTTTAAAACAATTAAAACAAGCATAAAGGTGCGGCGTGGAAATCTGAAGGATCCGTATGATATGTTTGACGAATTGATGGATATGAGTGAGCATGCTGGACTTAAATCCGAGTTTTATTTTATTCCGGGAGAATTAGGAGAACGAGATGTTCGTTATCGATTTTTATCAGAATCTGTAGGTCAAACAATTTCAAAAATTGAATCTCGCGGACATGTCGTTGGTTATCATGCAGGAATGGATAGTTTTGAAGATTCAGAACAGTTTGAAACTGAAATTAGCCGCCTGAGGTCAATAGCAAAAAATGCAGTAAGTGGTCGTCAGCATTATTTGCGATTTGCAGTGCCTTATACCTGGCGTTTGTGGAATTCCCATGGGTTTTGTTATGACTCCAGCATCTGTTATGAAAACGATATTGGGTTTCGAGCAAGCATTGCTTGTGAGTATCCTGTTTTCGATATACTTGAGAGCAAACAATTGAAACTGATAGAACGTCCGACGATTGTCATGGATCGTGCTGTATTGCAGCGATATACTGATCCTGATAAGTTTTTAAAAGTTTGCTTGCAAATGCGACGTCAGGTTGAAAAACATCATGGACAGTTTGTTTTTTTGTGGCATCCAGACAATTTTAATGTATCAGAATGGGCTGATTACAAGGCAATTTACCCCAAACTATTGAGCAAATGAATATTATTTACCTGATATATCTGTTTTCCGGAATGCTGAAAAGTGTTTTGTTGTATCATGGAATCAATTTGCCTGTTGATTTAACTGCGGCATTTGCTTTTATCCTGATTCTAGATATTTTATGGAATGCGGTAGGAACGGTATCTGGGAAAAAACTGCATCTCCCGTCTTTAATTGCTTTGGGAAGCTTATTGCTGTTTTTTATTTGGATGATGCTCAGTTTAACTTATACGCCATCAGAGTCTTACAGTAAACAGAAAGTTGTTTATTTTCTTACTAATATTGTGGCATTTGCATATCCTATTTTTCATAAGCGCATTAATCTAGTTAAACTTATGCGATACTTTGTGTTATTTGTGTTGGTCTTGAGTTTCTGGTATATGCCCATTTTGATTTATTATCTTAGTCATTCTGAATTGCAAGGGATTGAAAGTCCAATTCGGGAAGTTGTGAGTATGTATTTGGGTGTCGGTCTATTACAGGGTATTTCTGTCTTGTTACTTTTGCAAAATAGGAAACTATTTTCGCTAATTCTTAGAATTTTGCTCACGGTGTTTCTCTTTGCTTGTATTTTACTATCAGGAGCTCGTGCACCAACCTTATTTACGCTTGTTATACTCATGGTTTATGCTGGTGTTAAGCTGATTCAGTATTTTGAATATGGAAAATTGTTTCACCGTGCCCGATTGAATCAACTGATTTTTGTTGCATTCGTCATTGGTGTTTTAGGAATAGGAACCGGGCTCGTTTTTTCATCTCAGGTGAGAGTCTTAGCGCATCGAAGTATTGTTCGAATCAGTTTGTTGTTTGATGATGAGTACAAAGGAGATTCTGTGGATAAACGTGTGGAACAAATTAATTTTAGTCTTGAAATGATTTCAAAATCTTCTGAAAAGTTTTTAATTGGATACGGAGTTGGTTCATTTGGAGTACTCGAATCAGGTGAGGACAGTAGGGCATATCCGCATAACTTTATTCTGGAAATTCTGTTTGAAATGGGATTAATTGGATTGATTCTGTTTTTGTTTTTTATTGTAATGGTATTTGCTCATCCTCCTGAAAAAGCTAGCATGCTGATTCCTGCATATTTCTTTGTTTTCTTTCTGCTCAATTATGTAAAATCGTCATCTATTGTGGATATGCGAATTATGTATGCATTTTTAAGTTTATATCTGATTCAATCACAATTGAAAATCACCGAATTGTCCCAAAATTATGACTGATAAATCAATCAAAATATGTCATTTGACAAGTGTTCATCCTCGTTATGATACACGAATATATTACAAACAACTCCTAAGTTTGAAACAGGAATTTCCCAATGTTCAATTAATTGTCGCTGACGGCTTAGGTGATGAGTGTACGGATGGA
The DNA here is from genome assembly GCA_964407055.1 of uncultured Bacteroidales bacterium. GTDB lineage: Bacteria > Bacteroidota > Bacteroidia > Bacteroidales > ML635J-15 > JAQIBY01. The sequence goes on from CAYOUD010000004.1 coordinate 28,291, forward strand.
AATGTTGAAATTCATGATGTTGGAGCGCCCAAAAACCGCTTTTATCGCTATTATAAAACAGCAATTGCAATTTATGAAAAGGCAATAAATATAGATGCCGATATTTATCAGTTTCATGATCCGGAGTTGAGCCGTGTTGGAATTAAATTACAGAAGCAAGGAAAGTTTGTTGTGTATGATGTGCATGAAGATCTTCCAAGACAAATTCTTACGAAAGCATACATTCCTAAAGTTTTAAGATCTGTAATTTCATGGTTTGCAGAGCGAAAAGAAAACAAACATGCAAAACAATTTGGTCAGATTATTACCGCTACGGATTTTATTTGGGATCGCTTTAAACGTATCAATGAGCATGTTGTTTCTGTGAAAAATTATCCGATTTTAGCAACAATGCAAGTTGATTCAAATTGGAATAAAAAAAATCAAAAACTCTGTTACATTGGTGGTTTAACTGAGGTTCGTGGTATTTTCGAGATGGTTGAGGTCATGCAATATGTTGATGCTGAATTGCATCTTGTAGGTGCATTCGATGATGAACGTTTTCGGCAAAAAGTAATGCAGAGCAAAGGATGGGAGCGGGTTATTGAGCATGGATATCTGGATCGAGGAAAAGTAAACCATATCCTAGAGGATTCAAAAATTGGTTTTGTGCTATTGCATCCAACAAAAAATTATGTGGATGCATTGCCAGTAAAAATGTTTGAATATATGGCTGCCGGAATTCCGTTTGTTGTTACAGATGTTCCTTTATGGAGGCAAATTGTTGATGAAAATCAAAGCGCTGTTTGTGTCGATCCGTTTAATTCGAAAGCGGTTGCAGATGTTATTAATGCTTTATTAGCGGATGAAGAAAAAGCGAAAGCAATGGGTGAAAACGGAAAGATTGCTGTGGAAACAAAATATAATTGGGAGCAAGAGTCTAAGAAATATTTGCAGGTTTACCGAACTTTGTCTGAGCATCTTAATAAGGCCTAATATACAATTCCTGATACCACTCAAAGAATGCTTTCAAACCACTATGCAAGCTCGTTTTTGGTAAATAATTCAGTAGCTTTTTTGCTTTCTCACAATCAGACCACGTGCCGAATGATTCCTCTTTAAGCATGGGGATGTGGCGGTATTTTCCGTGTTTGCCAATGACATGTTCTAGTTCGGCAAGCATTTCGCTAAGTGTTACTTTTTCGCCGTAGCCCAGATTAAAAACTTCAAAGCCGGGTTTGGTGTAATCCATACTTGCAATTGCTCCGGCAATTATGTCTCCAACATAAGTGTAATCACGATAAGATTTTCCGCTTCCGTACAAATCAATGGCTTCATCATTTAATATCTTCTTGGTAAAGCGATGCATTGCCAAATCTGGGCGCATTCGGGGTCCGAAAACGGAAAAAAAGCGCAATGCGATAAATTGATTTTGGTTTTCTGATGCAAATGCTTGTCCAAGCCGTTCGCATTCAAATTTGTTTTGAGCGTAAGGGCTCAAAGGTTTCAACCCGATTAAGTTTTCATGCCATGGTTGTTCCGGATGATTACCATACACCGAACTTGACGATGCCATGATGATTTGTTTTATTTGATTTTCCTGAGCAAATTTAAAAACTGCGATGCTGCTTTCAATGTTGTTTTCCCGATAAATATCTGATAATTCAATGGATTTTCTAACGCCTGCTTTTGATGCCAGATGAAAGATGCTGTCAATTTTGCAGTTTTTTAATGCGCTGATTGAATTAATATGACGTAAATCCTCATGAAAAAACTGAACGTTCGGATTTTTAATAATTTCCTGAATGTTTTTTTGCTTAATGGCAGGGTCGTAAAAATCATCAAAATTATCAATGATGCTGATTTTGTGATTTGCTTTCAACAATGCTTCTGAAAGATGACTTCCAATGAATCCGGCACCTCCAGTTATTAGCACATGTTTGCCCGTTTTAGTCATCTTGTTTTAGATTCTTGTAATACCAGCCAATTGCTTCTTGTAGTCCTTCATGAACATTGTATTCTGGTTGATAGCCCAGTAATGTTTTTGCCTTGTCAATTGATGCCAGACTATGTTTAATATCTCCAACCCGATTTTCTCCGTTAGTGGATTTGATTTTTCCGATTTTCTCATCAAAAACGGCCAATTGATTAATGAGTTCTTGAGTTAGGTCATTAAGGCTGATATTATCTCCACAAGCTACATTATAAACCTGATTCAGTGCGTTGGGATTTTCTGTGGTTGCTGCACGGACATTTGCCTGAATAACATTTTGAATGTAGGTAAAGTCGCGGCTTTGTGTCCCATCGCCATGAATTACTGGTGATTCATAATTCAGTAGTAAACTAATAAATTTTGGGATAACGGCAGCATACGCTCCATCCGGAGTCTGTCGTTTTCCAAAAACATTAAAATAGCGCAAACCGATTGTGTTTATGCCATATAGCGCGTGAAAAATATCAGCATAGAGTTCATTGACATATTTTGTGATTGCGTATGGTGACAGTGGTTTCCCGATATAGTCTTCTCGTTTCGGCAGTGTTTCATTGTCGCCGTATGTGCTGGAGCTTGCAGCATAAACAAAGCGTTTTACTTTTTGATCTTTAGCCGCAGTAATCATATTCACAAAACCTCCGATATTTACATCATTAGTTCGTTGCGGATGTTTTATTGATCTGGGTACTGAGCCGAGCGCAGCCTGATGGAAAATAATATCCATGTCTTTACAAGCTGACAGACAGGTGTTTGAGTCGCAAATGTCGCCTTTAATGAATATGAAATTCGGATTTTCTTTGTGTGTTTTCAGGTTGTTTATGTCGCCTGTTGAAAGATCATCTAGGCAAGTGACTTGATTTTGCTGGTTAAGCAGATAGTCAATCAGGTTGGAGCCGATAAATCCGGCTCCCCCTGTGACTAATATTTTTTGGTTTTTCAATGTCGGCGTCATGTGCCTCTATTTTGCGTAATTAACTGCTCTTGTTTCACGAATCACAGTAATTTTAACTTGTCCTGGATATGTCATTTCATCCTGGATCCGTTGTGCGATTTCATTACTGATTTTGACTGTATCGCTGTCTGATACTTTTTCACTACCTACAATAACACGCAACTCACGACCTGCCTGAATGGCATAAGTTTTGGTAACGCCAGGATAGGAAAGAGCAAGTGATTCCAATTCTTTCAGTCGTTTAATGTAAGACTCTACAATTTCTCTGCGGGCACCTGGTCTTGCACCTGAAATGGCATCACAAACCTGAACAACCGGTGAAATTAAAGAATTCATTTCAACTTCATCGTGGTGAGCACCGATAGCATTAACTACATCGGGTTTCTCTTTGTATTTCTCGGCAAGTTTCATTCCGAGGATTGCGTGTGGCAATTCCGGCTCATCATCCGGCACTTTTCCAATATCGTGAAGTAATCCTGCGCGTTTCGCTAATTTTGGATTCAGACCTAACTCTGATGCCATAATAGCTGATAAGTTTGCCACTTCACGTGAGTGTTGCAGCAGGTTTTGTCCGTATGATGATCTGTATTTCATGCGTCCGACCATACGAATTAATTCAGGATGTAAACCGTGAACACCAAGGTCGATGGCTGTACGCTTTCCGGTTTCGATAATTTCTTCTTCTAATTGTTTCTTCACTTTCCCGACTACTTCTTCAATGCGTGCAGGGTGAATTCTACCGTCTTGAATCAGTTGGTGAAGAGCCAAACGAGCAATTTCTCTTCGAATTGGGTCAAAAGCTGAAAGAACAATGGATTCCGGGGTGTCGTCAACAATAATTTCAACTCCGGTTGCTGCCTCTAGTGCGCGAATATTACGTCCTTCACGTCCGATAATACGTCCTTTGATTTCATCATTTTCAATGTGAAAAACAGAGACTGCATTTTCAATAGCAGTTTCAGCGGCAGTACGTTGAATGGATTCCAGAACCACTTTTTTCGCTTCTTTATTGGCAGTCATTTTTGCCTCATCCATAATTTCATTGATGTAAGACATCGCCCCAGCTTTGGCTTCATCTTTTAGGGAGCTCATCAGTTGTTCTTTTGCTTCTTCAGCACTTAGTCCACTGACAGTTTCCAGGTTTTTCACAATTTCGCGATGCATTTTGTCTAGCTCTTCGGAGCGGAGTTCAACGCGATCAAGTTGTCTGTCAAGATTTTCCCGAACTGCATCCACTTCTTTGCGATTTCGGTGATATTCTTCCATTTTCTGAGCGTAAGCTTGCTCTTTTTGCTTTAACTTGTTATCAGTTACTGCATTTTTTTGATCTTTTTCGTTAATAAATTTTTCATGTTCTGCTTTTAGTTGCAGAAATTTTTCCTTTGCCTGAAGCATTTTGTCTTTCTTCAGAACTTCTCCTTCGCTCTCAGCTTCGCTGATAATTTTCTTCTTCTTTCCTTTCAGCGCGGTATCCCACAGAAAATATGAGATTGCACCTCCGATTGCCAGAGCGATTACGCCTGTAATTATTAGTAACATAGAATTTTCATTTATTTAGTTTGTGTTAAAATTTTTGCATAAAAAATGCCCGTATCATTCTTTAAGTTAAAAAGAACCCCTATGCTAACATGGGTAGAGCTGCCTATTTATATCTGACGTCCACTGTTTGCGTAAGCAAAACCAATCTAGGATTGGTTGGGGCCTGCCATCAACAAATAGAGCTTGGCTCTAATAATTGTAGTGTTGAGTCTCCTAAGCTGTAAAGAATTAATACGGGCAAAAATTCTTGTATTTTGAGAACGTTACTCTTCTTCCAGATATGAGCTTAGTTGATAGTTTATTTCTCTAAGCTCAACAAGTAATGGCTCCAATGGTGAGTTTTTGTCATATTCCTCACTTTTTATTGCAAATTGCAAGCCTGCCATGGATATAAAATCCTGTTCATCCATGCCTTTTACGCCTAATTGCTTAAAATGCATGGCAGCTTCTGTTAATTTGCGAGCGGCTTCACGAATCGTTTCTTCACTATTACTGTCTGACCGCTTAATCCGTATTGGATATCTTCTGTCAACGACTGATACTCTTATTTGCAACCTGTCGTCCATTACTTACATTCTGTTAATGAGAGTGATGCATTGATCTATCTCCCGTATTAAACTGTTAACCTGACCTTCTGCCTCTTCGTTTACTCCTCCTTCTTTTATCTTTAACGTAGAAGTCAGTTTTAAAGTTTCCAATTCATCATTTAAACGATTTACTTGGGCTTTTAGTTCAGTGTTTTCAGTATTTATTTTTTCTATTTCTTTTGTCAATTCATGGTTTATTTTTTTATGATGCTGATATACAGAGTATAAGCGGGCTGTTTTGTCCTTTATGCTTTCTACTATTTCCTGATATCCTGAATTCATTTTAATTCCTTTTCACAAAAATAAAGGAAATTTCGTTTATTTGAAACTTAATTGCATATTAAAATGAATTTCATACCATGGTTTTATGAACAATTTTAAGTTAACAATATTTTCAGGACTATTTTTAGTGCTGTTTTTAGCAAAATCTCCTTTTGGTTTTGCGCAGGACATTCATCCGCCATTAAAGGTGCCTTTGGTTATGTCCAGTAATTATTGTGAGCCCAGACCAGGACATTTCCATACAGGTGTCGATTATAAAACTCAGGGTAGAATCGGCTTGGGTTTATATTCTATTCTTGACGGCGAATTGTATCGGATGAAAATCAGCCCTTTTGGGTACGGACTTGTTTTGTACATTTTGCATCATGATACATGCATGAGTGTTTATGCGCACATGGATGCTTTCCGTTCGGACATTTCTGATTTTGCAGAATCGTTACAATATGAAAATCAAAGCTTTTATCTTGATACCATTTTTTCTGAAGCCCCTTTTTCTTTTAAAAAAGGAGAATTAATTGGTTATAGTGGAAATACCGGACATTCTTTTGGTCCGCATTTGCATTTTGAAATCCGAAAATGGCCATCTGAAAATGTGGTGAATTCGCAAAATTATTTTCCGGTGAAAGACAATATTGCCCCTGATTTTTTTTCAATTGTGATGTATGATATTGATCGTCCGGATTTGTCGGAAAAACTTCGTGTAACACGATATCCGGTAACTGGTTCGGGAAATACTTATCGCCGTGGTGATTTACGCTTGCCTGCGGGGAATTGGGCTGTTGGTGTTGAGGTAAAAGACAGGATGACCGGGACACACAACCGATATGGAGTTTTGGAAATGAAACTTTATGTTGATGATTTGTTAGTTTATCATAGTGAAATTGATGCGTTTGATTGGAATGATAATCGGATTTTTGACGCTTGGTTTGATGCATATTATGTTGAAGGGAAATCGCAATATGTGCAGCGTTGTTTTCGGGAGGCTGTAAATACATCTGAAATGCTGATTCATGTGGAGAATGACGGAATCATTAGCTTAGCATCCGGTGAAACAAAAATTATTAAAATTGCAGCCCGCGATGCCGCCGGGAATTGGTCTGAATGTGATTTTCGTTTGGTGGGTGCTGAATCAAAAAAGCAAGCTGCCGAAATGCCTGTAATGGCGCAAGATGAATTGCATATTGTGTTGGGAGAAGGATTTTTTCTTGAAATTCCGCCAAATGCAATGTATCGTGATGGTATTATTGATTTGTCTGTTGAGAAATCCGCTAAACAAGGAGGAGTTTGGCATTTTAACGATGCTTGGTTTGCTTTTGTGAAGTCTTATAAATTGGCATTGGATGGATCAGAAATTCCTTGGGAATATCGTGAGAAAGCAGTTTTGATGTGGACCCGAGACGGAAGACGTCGTCAGATAGAAGGGGAATGGCAGTCAGTTTATTACACTGTGGAATATGAAAAATCCGGTAGTTTTTATTTTGAAATTGATACCCTAGCGCCGAAAGTTCAGGGTGGATTTCGTGACTCTGTGAATTTGAAATACGGACAGGAAATTGCTTATCGTATAAGCGATAATTTAAGTGGAATAAAAACTTACAACGCACGGATTGACAATGAGTGGGTGCTTTTGCGGTACGAACCAAAATCTCGTAAAGTTTTTTATCAGATTGACAAGCGGATCAAAAAATCGCAATGGCACAACTGGAAAATCCGTGTTGAAGATGCCAAAGGAAATGTTACAGAATCAGAATTTGTGTTTTATTATTAGAAGGCGTAAATTTAATTAGTAAATGCAACTTTTAGGAGTGCTAAATAGACTATTATTTAACAGAAATCTTTGTGATTTTTACTCGATTATTGGATTGTCTGAACCATAATTCTCCATCCCCGATGAAAATTGTATTTCCTTCCGTATTTAATCTCAAGTAATTTGCTTTATTAAGCACGTGCAAAATTTGTTTCGAGAAGATCGTATCCAATTGGTTTATAGTTTCTTCTGGGGTTTTTATTGTTTCTTTTCTCCCATGATTGATGAATTCAAATGGATATTGCATTAAGCAATGTGCAATCAGTACATGATTTTCGTTTTTAATATGGTACTTCAGGCTTAAATAGCTTTCAATGATGGCTTGGTTTGTCATGTTTGTTGTTTTGCTGTAATCGACAAATCGATTGTCCATGACATCAAGTGTTGCCTGGAAATTGTAATAATTATCGACATCAAAACGCATTTCCTTATATTGAGACTCGTATGCTTCCGGAGATATTGCTTGTTTTCTTCTGTCGGATTTTGTTTTATAAAACCCAAAAAACTCATCTGCAGTACTAATTTGATTAATTTGAGAGTCAACTGAAAAATGGATGAAATCGGGTGACGTTTTTGGTTTTAACAGGATGATTCCGTTTTCCCAATCAGCAGGAATCCATGATTGCTTGAAAATTGCCAATGTGTCATTGTGTTGCGCAATTGCAAAGGTTTCTTCTTTGTAATTCCCCAATTGAATTAAAGGTAAATTCCATGATTTGCAGTAGGTTTTAATCGCAAAATAGTTTAGCTCCTGAGCGTCGATAGTTAAGTCTAAATCATACAAAACAAATTTTCTTCGGATGTCAATATTTTGGTTCTCCGGGCTTTTGTTTGTTTTTGAATTGTTGAGTTCGATTATTTCGTTTGTTGTTACTTCATGTGATTCCTTTGGTTGACATGATATAATAATCATTAAACTCAGAAGCAATAAGCTGGTATATTTTACTAAGATATTTTTCATCGGTGCGTTAAATATGCATCAAAGAAAAGAAATTAATTGAGAAAAGAATTATTTAACGGTTGCAAATATGTAGCGGCTGCGCTTCTCTGGCGCGTCTATCTCGCAGCTGATATATATTTGCTGTTATAGGCTGTTTATTTATTAGAAGGTTAGTTTATTAATATTATAATGCTTAGATTTTCTAATATCATATGGCTCATAATAATTGGTCGAGTCATTCATATTGATTTTCATCTGGTTGTTTTCATTTAAAATCATGCTAACAGGAATGCTTATCTTCTTCATTTCTTTTTTGGATGTGTTAAAATGATTAACAATATTGCTTAATTTGTCGTAGTTGGTTGCTGAAAACATTTCTGTAGTGTCCCGAATAACGTAATGTTTTCCAACATTTATTCCGCTTTCTTTTACAATGTTTGATTTAGCATTTAAATCTCCTGTATCCAATAAGATGAAATAAAAAGATGCGTTTGGATTTGCTTTTGTGAATCTAAGGTAATATGCATCCATTGCATGAACACAAGCTCCACAACAGGGAGAATAAAATATTGTAACCTTATATGCATCGCTATCAGTAAATACAATGTTTTTCAATTCGGCTACTGTAACAGGAGTGAATTCTGTTTGTTTGAGACTTTTTTTAATTGTCCTAGGTGTTTCATGACAATAAGTTATCAAACCACAGGAGGATACTATTAATGAGATTAGTGCTAAAAAGCATATATTTTTCATTTTAATAAATTTAATTAAAGTGTCAGTGCATAAAAATATGGCAATGACACTTTAATAGTTAAACAACTTTATTTAATAGTATATTTTAGATCAAACGAAATTAAATCTTGACCAATTTCATCTACATCAGTAACTTGTTCTAGGATAGTTATTGGCTGGCTAAAACTCAAGTCTTTCAATTTACTACACCATTTATTTAATGTTAATCCATTCATACTTACCATTTTCTGCCCAATTTTTTATATTGCGTGTTAGCGTTTCGTTGATTATTTCAATTCATTTTTCTTATCAATATAAACCTTTTCATTTATCTTTTTCAGAGCTTTCATAAAATCCTTTTCATTTAATATTGTTAATTGATATGTTGCTACTTCTAATAATTTATCAAATCGTTTCACTTTGTCTATTTTTGACTTTATATATTCAGCATTTAAACTTTCAAGATTAGATAAAACAGCCAATTCATTTATACTTGCCATATCTCTAATGTTCATTCCTTTTTCAGCATATTCTTTATTTGCTTCTCGCCAATCTTTTGCAGAGCAATTAAACAAAACTACATTCAGCAAATCGGCTTCTTCTGCATAAATCAACCATTCTTTGTCTTTTTGATAATTCTTTGTGGGTAAAATATGATTTTTAACTGCATCTGTGTGAATATGATAATTTGCTTTACTTATTATTCGCTTAAAATCCCATTCAAGATTATATTGATTTGTCTCAACTTCTTTTAGTCGCTGATACTCTGTAATTAAGTAAAGTTTAAAAGTTGGACTTATCCAAGTTCCAAATTCAAAAGCAATATCTTTATGTGCATAAGTTCCGCCATATCTTCCTGCTTTTGAGAATATACCAATTGCATTGGTTTTTCCAGTCCACTCTTTTACGCTTACTTTAAAAGTATTTAAACCAGATTGATTTCTAATTGTGGCGAATTCGCCATAATTAAAATTTGGATTGTGAATTTTTTCCCAAACGCTCAAAAATTCAAGCGTATTACGGTTACGCATCCAGTCAGTTATGAAAAAATTGCCATCTTTTGCTTTTAGCATATCAGTCAGACAGATATAATCTTCTTCGTCTCTTTTTTCAATAGAGATGAATTTATCTTCAACTTGTATTTTTGTTAATTTTCCCATTAATCAAATTTTAAAATACAAATTTAATGTTTTATTTTACTGATAAGAAATTTTAAATAATAATTCTATTTTACAAACTCAAAAAGGGCGAATAATTGAATTTTATTCGCCCATAATATAAAAAAGATTGGTTTCTTTATTTCTTTACAATCTTTTCTGTCTTAATAATTTGTCCTTCGATATTTTTTACTTTTAAAATATATGTTCCTGTTTCAAAGTCGAAAACATTAAGATTTGCAGAATTTGATTTGTATGATTTCAT
>CAYOUD010000005.1:0-36973 GCA_964407055.1 uncultured Bacteroidales bacterium
AATCAATTCAAAAGATTATTAACTTATAAACATTATTAATATCAAGACAGAGGGTAAGAAAAAAACTGATGCTAATCATTTGTCATTAAGACCGTTCAGAATGTTAGTTCCTTACCCTCTCTATTGTTAACTTGAACAGTTTATTCTGAAACACAATTTGTATAACAAGGGAAAATTATTCCTTATCTCCCGGATTCAGAAATGCATTGATGGCTTTGACATATTGTTCAAAGACATTTAACCCGTTATCAGTTAGATGGCAAGTTGTTTGGGGATAATTGTTCTTGAACCGTTTTTCTACTTTAATGTAACCGGCATCTTCCAGTTTTTTTATTTGCACTGACAAGTTACCGGAACTCGATTCGGTTTTCTTTTGCAAATAACTGAAATCTAAATGTTCATGCTTTACTAGCAAACTGATAATTGCTAAGCGTAATTGTGAATGTAACAAGGGGTCAAGTTGTTTCATAATTACTGTTTTTTTCGGTTAAACTCTCGTTTTATTATGTATCCCGGTATGAGATTAGTAAAAGTAATTCCCAATCCAACAAGTAAAATGATAAAACTGTGGGTTGAAACAATCTCTTTGTAATAAAGTGTCATCCATGCAAGGGTGAAAAATCCTAAAAGATTAGTAATAAATCCACAGATTATCATTGGTTTGAAACGCATGATACGACCTTCAATGGCTGCGGCAAATCCAAGTAAAATCAAGATTATCCCAGTGCCCAAATGGCCAAAAGTAAATGTGAAGCCAAAACCTAGCACAAAAGCATTTACTGCAAATGTCCACCACAAAAATCCTGAAAGTTTGTCAAGAAAACCTGATTTCCCATGTTTGTTCTTTAAACGCACATAATATATCATAGTGTAAATTGCACCCGGAATAGTGAGTAGCCACGTGGTCCAGAAAAATTTATAAAACTCTAATTCAAAGAGGGTAAAATGACCAACTGAAGCCAGTAATATTAGCCATCCCCAAAATCTGAGAATATGTCCATTGTCGTTCCAATTTGATTTTCTGGTTTCAATCATGCGTGAAATGATTTCCATGCTTTCTTGTGGTTGAAGCGTTTTGTTGTCCATCGTTTTAATAAATTAGTTTCATTGCAAATGTAAACAAGTTTATAATATAAACCAAATTTATTTTAAAAAAAGACTGCCTTTTAAGACAGCCTTTTTTTATATGGTATTGGTTTTTTACCGGATTAGTGTAAAACTACCGGATTTTGTGTAGGTATTTCCGTAAAAGTCATCGAACTCAAGATACCAGCCATAAACGCCTTCTTGTGAATTTACATGATTGGTTGTTCCATTCCATCCTTCATCAATATCGTTGGTAACAAACAGGACTTCACCCCAGCGGTTATAAATTTCGAGATGATATGATTCAACATCAATTCCTGTGACACTTATGCTGTAAAATTCATTCAATTCATCGAAATTCGGTGTAAAAGCAGTTGGAGCATAAATCATTACTTCTCCGCTTACTGTCATGTTTACCATCGCTGTATCAATACACCCAAAAAGTGATTCTGCAGTTAATACGACAGTATATTTTCCTGGTTGTCCGAATGAATGTTGCGGATTTTCAACATCTGTAATGCCTCCGTCTCCAAAATTCCATTCGTAGAAATACGCACCTTCAGTATAATTTGTGAAATGCACGACCGGATTTGTTAAAAGCACATTAGTTTTTGACGCTTCGAACTGTGCGTCAGGTTTCGGGTGTACGGTAATGGCAATAGTGCTGTCCCTTTGACAACCTTCGATCGATTCTACCATCAGATTCACATGATAAGTTGTTGCATTGTGGAAAGTGTGTGTTGGTTGTTTGTCAAAAGACAGATTTTCCACATCACCATCATCAAAATCCCAAATATAGCGTTGTCCAATATGAGGACTGCCTTCATTAAAGTTTACCGTTAATGGCTGGCAACCTTCTGTTACATCAGCATTAATCATAGTTTGAGGCAATGGATAGGTGTAAATCGGGTGCTCAATATAGATACTGTCGAAATGGCAAGCATCCCAAGCCGTAAATGCAAATACAGAGTCTGTCCATGGATAAACATATATCATATCGCCTTGAATTAAGCTGTCGCCCATATATAATTCATATGGTCGTCCACCGCTGCCTCTTAAATTAAAATCAAATCTGACTTCCTCATAAGGACAAACAGTATCCCGATTTGCTGATAAATTAAATTCAAGAGAGTCTAAAACGGTTACAGTAAAATATGATGTGTCAGACATGCAATTGATTGCATCCAGAACGAACGCTCCGTATTCTGTGGTTTCTTCTGGTGCAACTTCAATAGTTTCTCCTGATAATCCGTGATGTGTCCAGAAAACATCATAAGGAGGAACTCCACCGGTAATCATACTATATCCAATTTCAGTGGTTTGTCCCCAACAGATAGTTTGGTCATCGAGGGTGAGTAAGTTCAGTGGTTCAGGTTGATTTACAGAGTCTGCAATAACATAATGACAATAATGTGAATCCGTAATTGTTACTGAATAATAGCCGGCATCAACACCAATTTGGTCTTCTTGCCATGAGCCATTGTTCCATTCATAATTATATGGTGGTGTTCCGCCAAATGCTGTGATTTCAACAGAACCGTCTGTGTAATTTCCACAGGATGCATCGGTGGCGGTGATACTTGCACTAAGTGGCGCATCCGGTTGTATTACCTGAACGGTATCCCATGCGACGCAATTGTGATTGTCTGTAACGGTAACGGCATAAATTCCTGGAGGTAATGAATCGATTGTTTGTCCGATTTGTCCGTTTGACCATTGATAGAAATATGGTTCGGTTCCCCCAAAAACGTTTACATTTGCATATCCGTTGGCTTCACCAAAACATCTCACATCTTCATGTTCTATCGTTGCTGTCAATGGGAAATCCGGTTGGTCAATTTGCACATAGGCATAGGTTTGACAGTCATTAATATCTGTGACTGTTACAATGTAGATTCCTGCTGGGATATCTTCCAAATCTTCAGTTGTATCTCCATTATTCCATTGATAGCTATACGGAGGAGTGCCACCGGTTGCAGTTAAGTTGATATATCCATTGCTGTCTCCAAAACAAGAGACATCATTGCTGTGAATATTTGCAACGAGAGGTTCAGGTTCAATAATAACCATTGTATGCGAAATATCACAGCCGTTGGCGTCGGTAATTGTGAGTGTGTAATCGCCAGCCGGGATGTTTAATAAATCCTGCGTGTGCATTCCATTGTCCCATTCGTAGTAATAGGGTGGTGTTCCTCCGGCTGGTGTAACATCCAGTTCACCGTCATATCCACTGTAACATGAAACATTGACAAATGTATATGTCATTGTTAATGGTGCATCGGGTTCATCAACAAAAATTGAATCTTCATAAGTACAGCCAACCGAATCGGTAACTGTAACATAATGCCAACCTGCATAAACACCGACGGGATTTTGGTCATCACTGTTGGCGGGTTCCCACCAATACGTATGTGATCCTGCACCGCCACCGGAGTTTACATATAGGTTTCCGGTTGCTTCTCCGTGACAGAGTACATCATCAGCATAAGTGTTTGCCCACATTGGTGGGTAGAGGTTTGATATATTCATTTCTCCGAAAATTTCACATCCATATACATCACTTACGGTAACGTAATAATATCCGGCCGGAACGGTAATGCTGTCAATCGGAGAAATATGTGTGTTAACCATACCATTGGAATATTCAAACGTATATGGGCCGGTGGAGTTTAAAGCTGTCACAGTTACAATTCCTGATGTGTCGCCAAAACAGAGAATATCATTGCCGTCAATTTCAAAATCTAACTCGGGCAAGGGTATAATGTTGACCATGTCGTGGATTGTGTCATCATCCTCATAAAATCCGTCCATATCCCAGGTTTGATTAAACCAGTTTATGGGTATATATCCGAGAGGAACAGAGCCTTCGAGCAATGGGCCGATTTCAAATGGCCCGATGGTAATGTCTTTTTCTCCGTTCTTTGAATCATACATGGCGACATAGTCATCCTTAGCGAGATAATCGCTCAAGTCAATTTCCGGTGTGGAATATCCAGTGGATGTTATGTTTGTATAAACTTGTTCTCCGGTTTCTGGGTCGGTGTATGAAATCGGAATGTCGAATTGTGGAATTTCATTGGATTTGAATGGGGTTTCGAGAACAATTGTAATGGATGCATAAACCACAGAATATAAGAAATCAAAAGTCAGTGAGTCCCATGTATGATTTGTAAAGGTTGGACTTATATCATATTCTACTGAAATATCCATGGAGTCCCAATCGAAACAGGGATAAGTGAAATTCAGATCGTTATTTACGGCAATGGTGATTGTGTCTGAATTTCCGGCAGCAATAACGGCATTTCCATTTGAAGGATCTGTTTCGGTGTATGGTATGGATAATGGGAATCCTAGGGTTGCCCAAATTGTCGGACAAAATGAAAATTCCTGGGTCATCCAACTATTCATGTCGAAGGAAATTTGCAGGATATAATAATCGATTGTTGCAGTAATCGGGCTCATATCATAAGTGATAGTTCCTCCATCGATAATGTCAATCACATTGGCAATTGCCGGTCCAGTTGGTGGAGGAATCAGGTTTGCAATTGCACTTAAAAAGGTTAAAATGTTGAGGTTGAAATGAATCCAGTTATCCTGTCCATATGCTTCGAGGCATTGTGTGCTAGGATCCAACCAATCGTCTGTTTCTACGTATGGAAGATCAATTTCTCCGGTGAGTCCGATGCCAAACCAGTCGGGTATAATAATTGGTAAGACATCATCTTCACAAAATGCGGGAAGTCCGGTAACCGGGTCTAAACATGGATACACTACTTCTCCGGTTTCACCATTGAGATAAAATACTGCAATAGAATCATGGGGGAGAGGTTGTCCTGGAATTGGTTCTGAAGGAATGTTAAAACTGGGAATCAGTGGAATGGTGGTTGTTCCGAATAATTCAACTATTATATCCATGTGTAAGCCGATTCCAAATTCCAAATCTAAAGCAATTACTCCTGCAGTTGGGAAATGAGAGTCGAGATAATGTCCGTCAAGGACATCGTACCAAGAGTTGATTGTAATGGCTTCTCCCGGATCAAAACTGTAATCGTCGGGAAAATCGAGTGTGATTTCTACAGGATAATTAATGTCTATGCTGCCAAGTGTAAATCCATGAATACTGAAAGTTGAACGAATAACTCCCCAGAAACCATAGTCAAGCCCCATGCCAAAGGTTTCTCCGAATATGGTAGTATATGCACCAACATTGTCCGATTCATTCCATTCAATATCAATGATATCATAATCAAAATCTAGGCTAAATGATCCTCCGGGGCCCCACATATCCTGATCGTGGGTCTCATATATAATATTGTGTATTAATACATTGGTGGGGTCTTGTGCCTGAGCTTTTTGTAGCCATGAAAGTCCAATGATTAATAATGCAAATATGATAATTCGTTGTTTCATGGTAATTTAGATTATATCAGCTGACATCAAACTATTAATAATAGGTTTAATTACGGTTTTCTTTACCATTACCGGATAATTTGCATTAATCCAGATGGTTTTATTATAATCTCCGGCAAATAGCATGATGCGCTCAAAAGGAACGCCTTTTGCTTCAAAACTTACGGTATATATTACACCGCTAAGCCCAGATTTTAATTCAACTTCTTCACGAGTGATAAAATTAACTCCCTGCGATTTAAAATGCTCCGGTGTCATCGCTCTGTCAATAATCGGCCAACTCGTGCCTTTGATTTCTTTGATTTGGATACTTGCACTGGTTCCAGGATGGATATAGCCAGGTATTTCTTCTGCAAAAATAAAGTGCTCGGGAGGAATAATAGCAATGTCAAAACCCGGAACGGTATCAACTAAATGCTTATCATACGGAATTTCTTCAATATTCCGTATGAAATAATCACTTAAATCGGGACTCGAATCACGCATGTGTTCTTGCGCAAACATCAGTCCTGATAGTGCTAATAGCAAGCCTATTACAATTGTTCTTTTCATAACTATACCCCAACGCTCTAAACTACAAAAAATATTTAATATCTACAAGTCTATTTTTATGACGAGTATTTCTGCCAAAGGTTGTCTTGAAAAGAGGGAAAAGTGAGTTTGTCCTGTGATTTAACCCGCATTATTCATGCGATTAGTTAGTGTCTGCAAGAAAACTACTGTTTTTCAGTCTCTGATAAGAAAACGTCAAAGATAAGACTTTCGATGTTTCTGAAACCAAGGAGTCCGCCAGCCGGCGGATCGACTGTTTTAGAAACGAGAATAACGCAATATTTGGCGTTTTCTTGCAGAGACTAGTTATGTGTAGATGCGAGGCGTCGAAACTTGCAGAATTAAAATAAGCCCCCATACCTCACATTTATGTAATATTTTATAAGTGTTCGTGATCTAAAGATTCAAGCGTTTTGCAACGAAGCAGATACGCAAAGATAATTGCAAGCGACTCCTAATTTTCCGGGTTAAATTGCTCAAGCGAACAAGTCGTATTTGCCTAATAATGATGAAGTTGCAAATTTTTTGCATTGAACGCTGTGAATAATGCGGATTAATTATTGCTTTACATCTGCATCTTCATTTGCAGTTGCAATGGTTTCTTCAGAATTTTCTTCAGAGTCCTTTTCAACCAGATGTTTTGGAAAGGCTTTTTTGTAAAAAATCAGTAAGAAAATTACGCCGGAAGTTATGGCTGCGTCTGCGATATTGAAAATTGCACCGAAAAAAGTGAAATATCTTCCGCCAATAATGGGAAACCAATCAGGATATGTGCTGCTAAAAATTGGGAAATAAAACATATCCACAACTCTCCCGTGCAGAAAGGTTCCATATCCTCCACTTTCGGGCATAAATGTTGCAACTCGATGTAAACTGTCATTAAAGATTAATCCGTAAAAGGCAGAATCGATAAGATTTCCCAGAGCGCCGGCTAAAATCAGTGAAAGTGCTGTAATGAAATACATGTTTTCCCCTTTTTTCAGGGAATATATCAAGTACCAAAACATAACTCCAATGGCTATGATACGAAATAAGCTGAGAAATAGTTTGCCGAAATTTCCGCCGAATTCCATGCCAAATGCCATGCCTGGGTTTTCTGTAAAATGAATGATAAACCAATTGGTAATTCGTGCCTCTTCACCAAGCATGAAGTTGGTTTTGATATGAAATTTTAATACCTGATCAATAATCAGAATTAAAATCATAATTCCAAATGCTATAAAACTTCGTTTATTTTTCACGCCCTAAAAATATCAAAATTCCCATAAATGAAATTATTTTCTGTTATGGGAATTTGCTTAGAAATTATTTTTGATTGTTTTTCGCTTCAATACTGAGGGTGGCGTGCGGTACTGCTCTCAGCCGTTCTTTTGAAATCAGTTTCCCGGTTTCACGACAAACACCATAGGTGCCATTTTCAATACGTACCAAGGCAGCATTCAGGTGTTGAATGAATTTCGCCTGACGCTGAGCAAGCCTTCCGGCCTCTTCTTTTGATAAGACAGTTGCGCCTTCTTCCAATACTTTAAAAGTGGGGGAAGTGTCTGCTGTATCATTTGAATCATCATTATTTAATGCTGATTTGTACAAATCGTAATCGCATTTTGCTTTTTCATGTTTTTTTAGAATGAGTTCTTTAAATTCCTGAAGCTCTTCTTTACTGTATCGTTTATGATTAGTCGTTTTGTTTTCCATAGTGCTTTTCTTTAAAGTTAGATTCGTTCAATTAACAATTTCGTTTCGAAATTATCCAATTTTACGTCATCTGCGCCATTTTGTTCCAGTTTTTTCAAATTTTTTATTGACACACCCAAAGTTTGTGCGCAAATATAGTCTCCATGGAGCTCTACAACCTTTACTATTTCAGGATTTGACTGCAATGATATATTAATTTTATCGGTGACATCAAACCCATTATCTTTTCTCAGATTTTGAATTCTATTAATTAGCTCACGGGCAATTCCTTCTTGTTTGAGTACTTCGGAAATCTGAATGTCGAGCGCAACGGTAAGATGTGCTTGATTGCTAACTAACCAGCCGGGAATATCTGCTGAAATTATTTCAACATCATCAAGGCTGAGCTTAACCGCTGTATTACTTACGGTCATTTCATGTAATCCGCTTTGGTCAAAGGCTGCAATTTCATCTTGTGACATACCCATGATCGCTGGAGCCAGTTGTTTCATGATTTTTCCGTACTTCGGACCCAAGGTTTTAAAATTTGGCTTAATTTTCTTAATCAAAACGACTGAATCGTCATTAAGATATTCAACTTCTTTAATGTTGGTTTCCGTAAGGATGATTTCTTCAACTTTTGCAAGTTGTGATTGCATGGCTTTGTCGCGCACCGGAATCATAATTTTTTGCAGTGGCTGACGAACTTTGATATTGACTTTTCGTCGTAAAGCCAAAATCATACTCGATATGCTCTGGGCCATGTGCATGCGTTCTTCCAGTTCGGTATCAATAAGATTTTCTTTCCATTTTGGGAAATCTTCGTGATGTACAGAGTCCTTATGTTTGTTTTTTGTAAGGTCGGAATATAACTGGTCGCTGTAGAACGGAGCAATTGGACTCATAAGTTTTGAAACCTCAAGCAAACAAGTGTACAGGGTTTGATATGCAGAGATTTTATCATCATCCATATTTCCACCCCAATAGCGTTTTCTGCCAAGACGCACATACCAGTTGCTTAAATGGTCATTGACAAATGATTGAATCAATCGACCGGCGCGTGTCGGTTCATAATTTTCCATTGCATGCTCTACATCCCGGATTAATGAATTTAATTGTGATGTAATCCATTGGTCAAGAATGGGTTGGTTGTCTTTGTTCGCTTTGTGTTTTTGCGGATCGAAACTATCAATATTTGCATAAAGTGCAAAGAAATTATATGTGTTATACAGTGTGCCGAAGAATTTCCGCTTTACCTCTTCAACTCCTTGAATGTCGAATTTAAGATTGTCCCAGGGTTGAGCATTCGTCGTCATGTACCAACGCAGCGCATCTGCGCCGTACTTATCCATTGTTTCAAAGGGATTAACAGCATTTCCGAGGCGTTTTGACATTTTATTTCCGTGTTTGTCAAGCACAAGCCCGTTGGAAATGATATTTTTAAAGGCGACATCATCACTTATCATGCAGGCAATTGCGTGTAAAGTGAAAAACCAGCCACGTGTTTGGTCAACACCTTCGGCAATAAAATCTGCAGGGATTTTTTGGTCGAAATTCTCGCTGTTTTCAAACGGGTAGTGCCATTGAGCATAAGGCATCGCGCCGGAATCAAACCAAACATCAATCAGGTCGGGTTCACGATGCAGAGCTTGTGCGTTTTCCCCTTTTAAAACAATATGATCAACATAAGGTCTGTGCAAGTCCAGCTTTTCGTAATTGGATTTGGAATAATCGTCGGGGATAAAATCTTTGTACGGATTTTCTTCCATCAGTCCGGCTTCAATGGCGATGTCAATTTCATGCATTAATTCCTTGACAGAACCGATGCATTTACGCTCGCTGCCATCTTCTGAGCTCCATATTGGTAGAGGAGTTCCCCAGTATCTTGAACGACTTAGATTCCAGTCAACCAGATTTTCTAACCATTTGCCAAAACGTCCGACTCCGGTGCTTTTTGGTTTCCAGTTAATGGTATTGTTCAATTCAAGCATGCGTTCTTTTACAGCTGTGGTTTTGATGAACCATGAATCCATCGGATAATATAGGATTGGCTTATCGGTTCTCCAGCAATGCGGATAATTATGTTCGTGTTTTTCAACGCGGAAAGCTCTGTCGTTTTTCTTGAGCATTACAGCGATATCAACATCCAGCGATGTGTCTTTTTCACTCAGATTTTTATCGTAATCATTTTTCACATATCGCCCTGCAAATTCTGCGTAGGAATCGTCAACAAATTGATTGACAAAAGCTTCTTGTAATGTATCAACAGGGAAAAAGCGTCCTTTTTTGTCCACCATTGGGACACGATTTTCATCTTTGTCCAGAAGCACAAGTGGCGGAATTCCCGCTTTTTTGGCAACGCGGTCATCATCTGCGCCAAAGGTTGGTGCAATATGTACGATACCGGTACCGTCTTCGGTGGTAACATAATCTGCTTCAATAACCCTGAATGCTTCTGACATTGGAGATACCCAGGGAATCAATTGTTCATATGTCATCCCGACAAGCGCTTTCCCTTTAAAATCATTTACGGCAACCCAAGGAATTTTTTTACTACCGGGTTTAAATTCTGCGAAATCGCCGTTTTCATCTTCAGCATTGAAATATGAATTGAGGCGGTCTTTTGCAAGTATGATATTTGCCGGGTTTCCGGAATATGGATTCAAGGTGCGAACTAAAACATAAGTAATCTCTGAACCAACCGCCAATGCTGTATTGGATGGTAATGTCCAAGGAGTTGTTGTCCATGCTAAAAGAAATAATGGTGCATTTGCTGCCTCCAGAATTTTAGCGTTTTCCTGATGTTCAGGAACATGAAACATCCCGACAACGGTTGTGTCTTTCACATCGCGATAGCAACCCGGTTGGTTTAGTTCATGTGTGCTGAGTCCAGTTCCGGCTGCAGGTGAAAATGGCTGAATGGTATATCCTTTATATAGGAGCCCTTTGTTGAATAAATTACTCAGCAGATTCCAAAGGGTTTCAATGTAGCGATTATCATAGGTAATGTAGGGGTCATCCATATTTACCCAATATCCCATTTGCCGCGTAAGTTTTTCCCACATGTCGGTATATTTCATGACCTCGTCGCGACATGTTTGATTGTATTTTTCAACACTGATTGATTTCCCGATATCTTCTTTGGTGATGCCCAGCATTTTTTCGACGGAAAGCTCTACCGGAAGTCCGTGTGTATCCCAGCCGGCTTTGCGATTTACCTGAAATCCTTTTAGTGTTTTATAGCGACAAATGCTGTCTTTAATTCCCCTTGCCATGACATGGTGAATGCCCGGTTTTCCGTTGGCTGATGGTGGTCCTTCATGAAATATAAAGCGTGGTTTTCCTTCTCTGATTTTCAGAGATTTCTCAAAGCTTTTTTCCGTATTCCATTTTGCTTCTATTTCACGATTGATTTTTGGTAAATCAAGTGTTTGATATTCCGGAAATCGTTTTTGCATTTGTCCTTAGTTTTTCAAAAATTAACAATTTGCAAATATACCGTGTGAAACCATAGTATGCAAATATGAAATTTAGCTTTTTGGTGTGAATTTTAAGGTTGGGTTGATTCCGTTTCGTCCGGTTTCTTTGCGAATGAAAAATAGCGTTTTAATAAACCCCGAATCGTGTTGAATGATTCTGTGTAGAAGATACCAACACCTTGGGTGTAAGGACCGTAGTCGAATTCAAGTTGAGATTGTGAGTTTGCTCTGGTAAATCCTTTCACACGTAGGTTTCCGGATTTGTTGATTTTCACTTGCACTTCCACATCTCCGACAATATCTGAAGACGTATTTTCATGCTCTCCAACCCCAACATTTCCGTTGATTAAAACTCTATCGTTAAGAATTTGTGTAGAAAGAGCAACTTCGAGTTCCTGCGAGGTAATTTCATCACCTGGCCGATAATTGACTCCAACGTCAAAATCATCAGAAATTTGTGAAAGCCAATTGCTAAGCTGGTTTGAAAGTAATTCAAAAGACGTAACCCCAGCAAGGTTTGAGCTTCGGTTATCGCCGCCCATTTGCATGTCATCTGGTGTGTAGAACCTGTTGAGTACGAGCAAAGTCAATACTTGCTTATTAATTTCATCATCTGATAGGCTGGCAACTCTTGTTTTTGCTTTTTCATCGGCATTTGGCACTTCAATTGAGAATTTAATGTCAGGATTCATTAAGCTGCCACTCATATTCATTAAACACAACACATCTGTTCTGCGTTTGTAAACATCGCTGGTGTCAATTCCAACCATAATGTCGTATAATGGTGCTTTGAGTTTATAGGCGGCTTTCAGATTTAATTTTCCGTCAAGCGGGTCGCCATCCCATGAAATTATTCCACCCTCTTGAATGACAAAGCGTTTATTGATAATGTTTTGTAGCGTAAATAAATAATCACCAGATTTTATTTCAAGTTCTCCTTTCATTGAGAAATCACCATCAGGATAAACTTCAATACTCAAATCACCAAGTGCATTTGCACGAATCATATCTCCGACTTTCGGGTCGAAAACGAGCCTTGCCTCAGCATCCGGAGTTACGGTCATATTCATTAAAAATGTAACATCAAAGGGTGTTTCTGGAATTAAATTTTCAAGGTTTTTGCTAGTTGCAGAATCTTTGATGAAACTGATCCATGGTTCGTCGTCTGCTTCGTAACTGTCAGACATTGGAAGCACAAAAACGGTGTTTTTTTCTGTTAGTGCTTCAGGAATATTTATAGTGATATCTTTGGTTCCTCCACTAATATTAGCCGTAGCAGTTGCAAATGCAGAGCCATAATACAGTGAATTATCTATTTCTGTTGTGTTCATGATATGATAATTGTCTATATCTATATCAAAATCATATTTTATATTTTGAAACTTGTTGTGTGTTAGCTTTCCTCTTATAACACCGGTTCCGCCGGCTTCATCGGAAATTAAGAAATTCTGGAAAACCAAAGAATCTGTGTAAACGAAGACTGTATCGTTTAGATTAAAGCGGGTCATAAGCATGTCATAAGTTAAGCCCGCACGGTTAAAATCGAGTGCTCCAATAATTTCCGGATCACTGAGTTTTCCGGTTACATCAATGCTGCCGTCAATGCTACCCTTGATATCTAACAATCCGGCATCAATCAGATAGGGTTCAAGCACTGCGAGTCCAAAATTATTGACATTAACTGTTACATTAATATTATCATTAGCTGGATTAATACCGCCTCTGAAATCAAGATACTTACTGTTTCCATCAAGCTTTAGTGCATTGCTGAGATAATCCCATGTCGTATTGATTTGCAGCATGCCAAATTCTTCCTCATTTATGTAGAGGTTCTGCAAGTCAATAAATGAACGGAAATTAATATTGTTATATGCATCTGCCAGTCTTCCGTTACTGTTGAATATCCCACTAACTTGATATCCGCTTTGCGCCAAAAAGCGATTGAGTAAGCTGATGTCAAAGTTTTGAATGTAGTACCGCAAATCTTTTGACGGGTCGTTAGAAATATCACCAACCAGTTTGACCATCTGCTTTTCATTATAAAACTGAATTGCACCCAGACTAATTTCCGAGCTGTCAATGCGGATGTGGGATTCATCAAGCTTCCATGATTGATTGTTTAAAATAAAATCCGACGGGTATAAATGAGTTTCCAAGACAATGTTATCATTCAGTGATTTTTCAAACAGTATCGAAGTATTAAGATTTCCGGCGTATCGTATGCCGTCATCAAGATTATCCCATGAAAGTGCAATAAGTACAGAATCTTGTTGTGATTGCGTTTCAATACTAAGGTTATTGAATATTTCACTGCCTTTGAAGTTGAAATAATCGGCGTTGAGGTCAAAATAAAGACTTTCTTTATCAGCGCTTATGCTTAAAAGTAGGTTTTTGCTAATAATCGTGTCAAATTGGATCTCAGGCGAATAAATTTCCAAATCATAAATATCTCTGTTTGCATCTAAGGTTGCGTTCAATTTTATTTCATGAGGAATAGAAAGTTGAGGCAGGAAAAATGCAGTTAACTCGTTTAGATTAAAAAACTCTGCATCGATTTTTAATGCTCCGGGATTTGAAGCCATCCAATCTTCCGGTTTTTCTTCTTCATCAGATAACACCGGGAAATACTGGTAAACCATTGTACTTAACCCAGTGAGTAAATCACCGGTATCATAGTCTCCGCTTGTCGTTATGTTGAAATATTCACTTTCAATCTGTAAAACTTGTTCATCAAGTATGTTTAAGCTGTTAATCACTAGGGTGTTGACTTTTGCTGTGTCCTGTTCTTTTCGATAATAAATATTTGAAAGCTGAAGTTCCCCCACCGCATTATTCAAATTACTGCCTTGCATATCAGCAATTAAAAGTAGGCCTGCCTCGGTGTCGGTTGTGTCAAAATTTAGCTCATCCAGATTTGCATGTAGGTCAGCCCGGAAATCAAGTTTTGGAATGTTATTTTTCATTCGATAACCACCCATAAATTCTAGCTTGATATTTGGGTCGTCAATCATGATTTCTCCATTAAAAGTTTTGTTAGTTAAGCGTCCTGCCAAATTGATTTCGGAGTAGGAGTACTGATTGAAATCTACTTTGGAAATTTTTGAACCCATCGTGATATCGTATTGACCAAGTGAATCGATGCCCCCATTCAGGTTTGCTGACATGCTAAGTTCACCTAGCATTTCGGTTTGGTCGAGAATTTTTCCAACCTGAAACGCATCAATACTTATATCTCCTTTGAAATTGTATCGTTTGTTAGGGATGTCTGAAACAACGGCAAGGTCTGTAGTGATGCTTCCGTAATCTGTTGTGAATTTTCCGTTGGCAACCAAATCGTTGAACATCCCAACCAAATCTCCTTGAAAACTTACTTTGCCAAGCTTTTGAATATTTTCAGGCAAATGAAGCGGTTTTCTTTCTTCGAAAGGTGGCAGGTAAATGCTTTGCGCGTCTCTAACTGAGCTGGAAAGTTGTTTTACCTCACCAAAGATAAATGCTTCGTCGAGTTCCGGAAGTCCGTTAATGCTTAAATCCGCAGCAATGCGTGTGTCTTGGCCATAAGTGAAAATAAAATCTTTTAGTTTAACATCGGATAAAGTTCCGGTGAGTTGTCCCCGCATTTGAAATTTTTGGTCAAGTCCTTTTAATTCTGGAGCAAAAAACACGGCGTCTTTTATGCCAAGTATGCTGGAATCAATTTGAATATCAAATTGCATGTCTTCCCAAATATTATTCATGCTTGAATCAAGCACCGCAAGCTGTATCAATGGTGCATGAAGCATGCTGTGTCCCGTTTTTAGAAATAAATTGCTAACTTGATACAGGCTATCCGCAATTTCAAAGTATCCATTCAGTTTTTTGAGTTGCATTCCCGATTTTTCTACAAAGGCAAGCTCGTTTAATTCTAAGGAAATGCTTCCTTCATGCATCTGAAAATCGTTCATTCTCAGCGTGAAACCCTCAACCAATAAATCATCTGAGTTAAAAGTTCCAGGGGTTTTTGTGAACGGATTGTTTTGCATCTTCAAGCAGGCATTTTGAATCAAGAAACTTTCGCAGAAAATATCAAAACCTTTTTCTGAAGGTTCCGTTTCTTTGTCGGATGCAAATTTGTCAAGTAAAAATTGAAAATTATACACTCCAGCGCTGTCAGATTCAACCCAGATATTTGGCTCATCCAATAACACCTCACTAATGTAAATGCGTCTTTCCCGTAGTTTTACGCCGGAAATTTTCGCAAGAATTTTTTTAGAATAAACAAGAGTGTCACCAGTTTCGTCAGGAATATGTAGTTCGTTAATGATTAAACGATTTGGTAATTTCACAGAAACAGACTCAATGTTAACTTTGAGCTCATATCTGTCTGACAGATAGTTTATAACACGCTCTGTAAGCCATGTTTGAATGTTTGCTGACTGAAATACAATAAAAGCAATTGCCAGCAGTCGTAAAAACCACAGCAATATAAAAACCAGTATTCGTAATATCTTTCTTTTAAACACAATACGTTATTTGGTACAAAAATAACAAAGGCAAGCAGAATTTAATACAATTAGTGTGCAAAAAACATGCAAATATTTAACTTTGTGAAAAATGAAATCATGTCAAATATAATTCTTGGAATTGAAACATCTTGCGATGACACCTCTGCAGCAGTTCTCAGAGGGGAATATGTCATGAGTAATGTTATTGCAAGTCAGGCCGTTCATGAAAAATATGGTGGCGTTGTTCCTGAATTAGCATCCAGGGCTCATGAACAAAATATTATACCAGTTGTCGATGCAGCTTTAAAAAATGCAGGTGTTCAGGTTGATGATTTGGATGCCATTGCTTATACCAGAGGTCCCGGATTATTAGGGAGTTTGTTGGTTGGAAGTAGTTTTGTAAAGGGGTTAAGTTTAGCAAGTGATTTGCCAATGATTGAAGTTAATCATTTACATGGACATATTTTTGCTCATTTTTTGCACGATGCCGATAATAAAGATAAACCTAATCCTCGTTTTCCGTTTTTAAATCTTTTGGTTTCCGGTGGTCATACCCAAATTATTTTGGTGAAAGATTATATGGATTTTGAAATTCTTGGGGGCACGATTGATGATGCAGCAGGAGAAGCCTTTGACAAATGTGCAAAAGTTATGGGTCTGGGATATCCGGGCGGACTAGTCATTGACAAATTGGCACAATCCGGAAATTCGGAAGCTTTTACTTTTGCAAAACCACGAATTGATAATTTGGATTTTAGCTTCAGCGGACTGAAAACCTCTTTTTTGTACCTGATCAGAGACCATCTTAAAACAAATCCCAACTTTATTGAACAAGAAAAGGAAAATTTGTCAGCCTCTATTCAGACAAGTATTGTGGAAATTCTAAAAGATAAACTTGTTAAGGCATCGCGGGAAACCGGAATAAAAGAAGTTGCTGCATCGGGTGGTGTGTCTGCAAATTCACATTTAAAAGCGGTATTAACGGAAACGGCTGGAAAGGAAAATTGGACGTTGCATATACCTCAATTGAAGTACACAACTGATAATGCAGCAATGATTGCTGTGATTGGATATTATAAATTTTTGAAAGGCGAATTTGCAACACATAACCAAACTCCCGTGGCAAGAATGACGGTAATTCCAAAATAATTATTGTATCAGGTAGCGAAAAATAAAAAAATGGTCTGATAATTGTAAAAACAAAAAACAGTTTTAAAATAAAAAAATTAACCCATTTAATTTACATTTCGTAGATTAATTTAAGAATTGATGTTAATTTAACACTGTATGTTGCAGTTTGAGGGGGTGAAAGATGCGATGGGGCGGTGGAACGGTATGACGATAGTATTTTCCTAAATTATAGCACCTAAAGCCTGATATCGAACGTGGAATGAAAAACAACGAACCTGCTCGTCGCCATGTTATCATTTAGGTTTTTTCCCTTACAAATCCAAATTCATTCCTTTTGGAAGAAAGCTTTGAATATCTCCTCCATGTTTATACACATCTCTGACAATTGAACTGGAGATAAACGTATGTATCGGATGCGACAATAAAAATATGCTTTCAATTTTTGGGTGTATTGCGTTATTCATTTGTCCAATTGCCCGTTCAAATTCAAAATCGGCAGAGGTTCTTAATCCGCGCAATAAATAAGTAGCATTCACGTGATCACAAAAATCGACAGTCAGACCTTCGTATGTCATTACCTCAATTTTGGGCTCATCGTTAAATAACTCACTAATCCAATGAATGCGTTTTTCAAGCGGGAAAAAATAGGCTTTTTCATGGTTAATACCAACTGCAATAATAATTTTATCAAATAAAGGGCGGGCTCTCTCAACAAGAGATTCATGTCCCACAGTAAATGGGTCAAAAGACCCCGGGAATAAAGCAATTTTTTCCATAATTATTTATTTTTCTTTGCCCATGAATCCCTCAAAGGCACCGTTCTGTTAAAAATCAGTAAATCATCTGTAGTATCGGGGTCAGCACAAAAATATCCGGTGCGTTCAAATTGAAAGTGATCACCGGCTTTAGCCGTTTTAAGTCCCGGTTCAATATAAGCGGTGGTTTTTGAAAGGGATTCGGGATTTAAGTTGTCTTTAAAATCTCCTCCTTCCGGAACATCAGTCGGGTCTTCAACGGAAAACAGTCTGTCGTATATACGAATTTCTGCAGTTTCTGCAGTTTCTTTTGCAACCCAATGAATGGTTCCTTTTACTTTTCGTCCGTCGGGAGAGTTTCCTCCGTGAGTTTCCGGATCGTAGGTACAGTGCAATTCGGTAATATTTCCTTCTTCATTTTTAATGACATCATTACAGGTAATGAAATAACCGTATCTCAAACGGACTTCACGACCCGGAGCCAATCGGAAAAATTTTCGCGGAGCATCTTCCATAAAGTCGTTTCGCTCAATGTACAACTCACGGCCGAATGGAATCATACGTTTTCCGGCAGATTCATCTTCCGGATTATTGATGCCTTCCATTTGTTCAATTTTTCCTTCGGGATAATTAGTGATAATAACCTTCAGCGGATTAAGAACAGCCATTCTGCGTTCTGCAGTTTTGTTGAGGTCTTCGCGAACCGCCCATTCCAGCAGCCCGACATCAATTGTGTTTTCCCGCTTTGCAAGTCCGACGCGTTCAGAAAATAAGCGTATGGATGCAGGCGTAAAACCACGGCGTCTTAAGCCTGAAATTGTTGGCATGCGTGGATCATTCCAGCTGTTTACAAATCCACCCTGAACCAATTCCAATAATTTACGTTTGCTCATCACAGTGTATGTTAAGTTCAAACGAGCAAATTCAATTTGTCGAGGTCTGGGTTCTTCGGGTTTTGCAATTTGGTCTAAGAACCAATTATATAGAGGCCTGTGTACTTCAAATTCTAAAGTGCAAAGTGAATGCGTAATGCCTTCGATAAAATCGGATTGTCCGTGAGCGTAATCGTAGTTTGGATAAATATTCCATTTGTCGCCGGTACGCAAATGCGGACGTTTTAAAATGCGATACATAATTGGGTCACGCATGTGCATGTTGGGGGAATTCATGTCGATTTTAGCACGTAGAACCATGCTACCCTCTTCGTATTCCCCATTTTTCATGGATTCAAATAACTTCAAACTTTCTTCAAGCGGACGATTTCGATACGGAGATTCAATGCCTGGTTCACGCGGTGTTGTCCGTTGTTTGGAAATTGCTTCTCCCGACTGTTCGTCAATATAGGCTTTTTCGTCTTTAATTAACATGATGGCCCAATCGTAAAGTTGATCAAAATAATCTGAGGCATAGCACAATTTATCCCAATCAAAGCCTAGCCAGGAAACATCCATCTTTATGCTATCAATGTATTCTTCCTCTTCCTTGATGGGATTTGTATCATCAAAACGAAGATTTGTTTTCCCGTTGTAATCGGCTTTAATTCCAAAACTTAAACAAATCGCTTTTGCATGTCCAATATGTAGATAGCCATTGGGTTCGGGAGGGAAACGGGTGTAAATTGATTCGTGTTTTCCGGAAGCAAGATCATCTTCTATAAATTGTTCAATGAAATTTTTTGATTTAGTTGATTCGGTTTCCTGATTTTGTTTCATAATGTTTTATTTCTTTAACTTGGACATTTTGAGATGTATTTTACATTGTCTTTGACAAAAATACATTGAATAATTATTGTAATGAAAAGAAAGGGTATTAATTTAGCAAAAAAGATTGAGATATGGGATTAATTGAAATAGAGGGCATGGAATTTTATGCCTATCATGGGCATTACGAAGAAGAGCGATATGTTGGAAATCGATTTCTGTTGGATATTGCAATTGAGTCAGATACACGTGCTGCAGAGCTATCAGACCGAATTGAAAATACATTAAATTATCAGCATGTATATGCCTTGATTAAAGACGAAATGGAACAGACCCGTTCCCATTTGCTTGAGCATATCGGACGACGTATTATTGATCGTTTGAAAACGGAGATTTCAGGGATAGAATCGGTGCGTTTGAAAATTAAAAAATTGCATCCTCCGATGGGAGGGCAAATACAATCTGTCAGCATAAACTTATTTGATGATGAGTAATGTTAAAAAGCGTTGTCCTCGCTGTCAGGCAGACTTTTTTTGTCATCAGGATGAAACCTGTTGGTGTGTTGAACTTTATTTGACGGATACGGTTAAGGATGAAATGCGGTCTAAGTATTCAGATTGCTTGTGTGAAAAATGCTTGCTTGAATTGGGTGCAGAAGCGATACAAAAGGATGAGGAATAGATTTAGTTTTTGGAATTACAAAAAAGTTTTTTACCTTTGCCAGTCCTTAAACGGTACCTTGGCCGAGTGGTTAGGCAGTGGTCTGCAAAACCACGTACGGCGGTTCGAATCTGCCAGGTACCTCAAAAACCCAATCCTGATACGTTAGGATTGGGTTTTTTTAATGCTTTAACCCAGAAAATTCGTGCCATTCCCTTTGTGCAGATGCAAGGCTCCTTAATAGAAAAATGGGTTGCAGTAAGTTAAAATATAAATTAACATCTGACTTTTTGCGGTGACTTTTTTGGGTTAATTTTGTTTTTAATTTATCGCGCTGTCATTGAATCCAGCGCTACAATTTCCCCTACCATGCAGATACTATCCATTTGAACTGAATGATAGGTAATGCAAACTTTCTATTCGTCTTTAATTTTCACATCAAAAGTTTTGAGATTAATTGGCTCAAGTTTTTTCCCATTTTCAAGTTGCAATGCAAAAGTACAACCGTCTAGACCTCTCATGTCAACAATAACAGCATTTTCACTTTCCATACAGGATATTTCCGTAACAGTTTCTTTTGTTGAACATGAAGCGGCAATTAGTGTGATAATCAGACCGGTAATTACTGCAAATTGTTTTATTTTACAATGATTCCATCATGGATTTCATTAACAAAGTCATCTTCTTTTCTGCCTTTGCAGCAACTTTTTGAACTTCTTCATGCGAAATTTCCACAATTTTTCCGGGTACACCTAAATCGGTAATAATTGAGATTGCAAACACCGGGATTCCCATGTGTCTGGCGATAATTACTTCCGGAACAGTACTCATACCAACGGTATCAGACCCAATAATGCGAAAATATTTGTATTCAGAGGGCGTTTCAAAAGTTGGTCCGCTGGTTGCGGTATAAACACCTTCCTGCAATTTTATTCCATGTTGCTTAGCAATGTCTTTTGCTTTTTGAATCAGGCTTTTGTCGTATGTTTTGCTCATGTCAGGGAAACGTGGACCTAAATCTTTTTCATTTTTACCAATCAATGGATTTGGTAGTAGATTGATATGGTCATTAATAAGCATCAGATCCCCGATTTCAAAATCAGGATTGACTCCACCGCTAGCATTGCTGACAAATAAGTATTTGATGCCTAGAAATTTCATGACCCGTACTGGGAAAGTCAGCATTTTCATGTCATAACCTTCATAATAGTGGAAGCGACCTTGCATTGCAACAATTGCTTTTCCGTTTAAATAACCAAATATTAGACGCCCAGAGTGTCCTTCAACGGTGCTTACCGGGAAATTTGGGATGTCTTCATAAGACAATGAGTCAGAAATTTCAATTTCGTCAACCAGTCCACCTAGTCCGGTGCCCAGAATTATTCCGATTTTAGGTTGAATAGAGGTTTTGCCCTTTATAAAGTTTACTGTACCTTCGATTTGTTTTAACATATTTCGTAATTTGTTGTTTAAACTCGTCTTCCTGTTTTTCATTGCCTAAAAAGACAACTTTAATAGGAAGGTAATATACATATTTTTTCACAGATTCATCCCAATTGTCATTGTTTTTTAATTTGACAGCATCTTTTTCGGTTGTAATAATAATCTTATGATCATCCAGTATTTGATTGAAATTTGCTTGTATTTTTAGAATATCCCGAGCTGAGTAATCATGATGATCCATGTAGCTAGTGTGTTTCAGGGAAAGTGTATGTGCTTGGATTTTTGATTTAAAATGCTTGTTGTTTGCAATTCCGGATACACCGATTGCATGCTTTTGAGAAATATCAGAAAGTTTAATTTTATCCGTCGGGTCAAAAACATTTGTTAAGTCGCCATACTTCAGTGAGGTGAAAAACAAATACTGAAACGGATATATCTTAATTTCCTTGTCAATTAGCCGTTTTTCAATTGGTTTTATGTTTTTCGGACATTTAGTGACAATAATAATATGTGCTCTTCGATGTTCATGTGGATGCTCCCGGAGTCTACCGTAAGGCAGAAAGTGGTCTTTTGTGAAGGGGCTGTGAAATTCAGTTAGAAGAATATTTAGTCCGGCATGCACTTTTCTGTGCTGAAATGCATCATCCATTATTATTGCGTTGAGTGTTTCTTCTTTCAATAAATTTTCTATCCCTCGTTGACGATTCGCATCCACAGCGACGCAAATATCTTTTCCAAATTTCTGCTTTATTTGATATGGTTCATCGCCAATCGTTGAGGCATTATCATTTTCTCCGGCAAGTCGAAATCCTTTTGTTTTTCGTTTATATCCACGGCTAAGCATGGCAATACGGAAATCGTTTTTTAACAACGTAATAATGTATTCAACATGTGGAGTTTTTCCGGTTCCACCTACAGCAAGGTTCCCAATGCTAATTGTCGGAATATTATAAGATTTGGATTTCAATACTTTTGCCTCATACAAAAAGTTGCGAATACCCACACCTGCCCCATAAAGCAATGCAATTGGATACAAAAAAATCCTGAAAAAATTAAAACCTCCGAACATATAGCTCGAAGGTAATATTATTTTTGGAAAATAAAAATCTCAATGCTAATTTTTAGAGATTGAATGCTTTTTTAACGACATCCACAAAATCTAATTTCTCCCATGTGAAAAGCTCAACCTCAATGGTTTTTATATTATTAGGTTCATTGAGTTTGTGAAAGGTTTTTTTTGCAATGCGCGGAGTACGACCCATGTGTCCGTATGATGCGGTTTCGAAATATATCGGATTCCTCAACTTCAATCGTTCCTCAATTGCATAGGGTGAAAGTGTGAAAATTTCACGAATTTTTTTTGCAATCTCTCCGTCTGTCATATTCACTTTTGCCGTGCCGTAAGTTTCTACAAAAACGCTTACCGGTTCTGCAATCCCAATAGCATATGATAACTGCACGAGCATTTCGTCTGCAATTTCTGCTGCTACCATATTTTTAGCAATATGTCTGGAGGCATAAGCCGCAGATCTGTCCACTTTAGAGGGATCTTTTCCTGAAAATGCACCGCCGCCGTGTGCTCCACGACCGCCATATGTGTCAACAATGATTTTGCGTCCGGTTAGCCCGGTATCTCCGTGAGGACCACCAATTACGAATTTTCCTGTCGGATTAACGTATAGGGTATAATCTTTATTGAAGAATTGTTGCACGCGTTCTGGCATTGCGTTTATAATGCGTGGAATCAGAATATCCCGAACATCATCATGGATTTTGGTCAGCATTTCTTCATCTGCTTTCAAGACATCTTCATCTCGGTCAGATTTTGGCTTTATAAAATCATCATGTTGGGTTGAAACAACAATCGTATCAATTTTGATTGCCCGATGCTGATCATCATACTCAATACTTACTTGTGATTTTGAATCGGGACGCAAATATGTCATGACTTTCCCTTCCCGACGAATTGCTGCCATTTCCTGCAACAATCTGTGAGATAAATCTAGCGGTAAAGGCATGTAGTCATCGGTTTCGCGACAAGCATATCCAAACATCATTCCCTGATCACCGGCTCCTTGTTCTTCTGGTGCTCCTTTGTCAACTCCGCGATTGATATCGGGGGATTGCTCATGAAGTGATGTTAGTACGCCACATGAATTGCCGTCAAAACGATATTCGCCTTTGGTATAACCGATGCTGTTTACAACATTTCGCACAGTTTCCTGAATATCAACATAAGTATTTGATTTTACTTCACCGGCAACAATAACTTGTCCGGTTGTCACTAAAGTTTCACATGCAACTTTTGACTGATTGTCAAAGGCAAGAAACTCATCTAAAATTGCATCAGAAATTTGGTCTGCTACTTTGTCAGGATGTCCTTCTGAAACGGATTCGGATGTAAATATATAAGACATTTTTTCGACTTTTAATTAAAAATAAAAATTGCACACAAAATTATCATTCCTATTCAAATAATCCAAATTATTTTCAATAATGGTAAAACGTTCTTTGTGTTTTTATATTGCAACGGGTTCTCTATACATGAATCGTGCCTAATTGCTTATGATATAACTAGCTGATTCTGTTTGACAAACTGGTGTTTAGGTAGTTTTATCTGAATTTTGTTCATTATGCAAATTAGATTATTATCTTTGCATAAGTTGAAAAAAAATTAAGATTATGGCTAAAACACAGGAGGTTGAACACAATCGTTTAAATGTTATAGGAGAAGGAACTTCCATTCAGGGAGACATTCAATCCAATGGTGATATCAGAATTGACGGAGTACTCAAAGGAAATTTGACAACTCAGGGGAAATTAGTTATTGGTGGAAATGGAAAGATTCAAGGAGAAATACAGTGTAAAAATGCAGAGTTGAATGGCGGTGTTGAAGGCAAAATTTCGGTTAACGAATTGCTTACATTAAAATCAAGTGCAGTAGTTCAGGGTGATATTATCACCAAAAAATTGGCGATTGAACCAAATGCAATTTTCTCCGGAACTTGCCAAATGGACGCCGGTCAACCTAGTCCTGCATCAAAACATGGAAAAGAAAAACAGTAACAATACAGATGGGATAAAATCCTATGCTAAATTCTCGGGAATTGTTATTGAAATGCTTGTAATTATTGGGGGAGGAGCATGGCTGGGACATCGTATTGATCAAAATGCACAGCGAGAAACTCCGGTTTTTACAATTATTCTGTCCTTATCTGCAATCGCCTTAGCGCTTTATTTAGTTATTCAGCAAGTAAATCAGCATAATAATGGGGAAAAGAAATGATATAATTTCGTTTTGGTTAATTTTGAGCGTTGCAGGTTTTGTTATCCTCGGATTACAATTTCTTACGTCATATCTTATTCAAGAGACTTTACCTGCTTGGCGACATGTTTTTGGACATGTTTTTGTTTTTTCATTAACCGGTTTGGGTTTTATGATGTTTGTGAAGTTGCGGGAAAATCACATCTCGATGTCTGCCTTGATTTTTGGTGGAACGAGTATGTTAAAAATGTTATTGGCAGCAACTTACCTATTGCCGGTTCTGTTAAAACCTGAGTCCAGAGATGTGTTTTTTGTGCTGCAGTTTTTGATTATTTACATGATATATTTAGTAATTGAAGTGCGTAGTTTGTTAGTTTTAATTAAAGATGACCCGAATGTTTAAGTAAAAAATACTCAGGATCTTTTTTTTTATAAATTTTTTTATCAACTTTGGTTCATGATCTTTATGAAGGAGAAATTACTGTTATTTTTTGGCTTATTGCTTGCATCAGGGATGCTTTTTGCGAGCGAACCTCAGGAAAATGAAGCTCAGGATGGTGGTTTTAATGTGACACCCTTTGTGATGAATCACATCAAAGACAATCATAATTGGCATATCTTAGAATATACTGACAAGTCAGGGGGTACTCATGCTGTTTCAATTCCGTTGCCCGTGATTTTAATTCATGAAGCCAAACTTGTTTGTTTTATGTCATCCAAATTCCATCATGGACATGAAGTTGCATCCAAAAATGGAAATCATTATTTTCTTTATGAAGGGAAAATTTATGTTACGGACGAACACGGAACCATTAACGAAGAATATGATGAGGAAAAAGAAAAAACTGTCATTTTAAATGAAAAACCGCTGGATTTTTCCATAACAAAAAATGTTACCGGAATGCTAATTGCTGCTCTGATTATGCTTTTGGTTTTTGTTTCTGTTGCAAGGGCATATAAAAAACGACCAGGGAGACCTGCCGGCTTGCAGGGATTTATGGAACCTCTCATTTTATTTGTGCGGGATGATATTGCAAAACCCAATATCGGCGAGAAATATGAAAAATATCTACCTTACATTTTGACAGTATTTTTCTTTATTTTAATTAATAGCCTTTTGGGTTTAGTCCCATTCTTTCCAGGAGGTGCCAATGTTACCGGAAATATTTCAGTTACCCTGACATTGGCTTTATTTACGATGATTGCAACCAATATTAGTGGATCAAAAGCCTACTGGAAACACATTTTCAATGCGCCGGGTGTCCCTTGGTGGTTGAAATTCCCTATTCCAATTATGCCAGTTGTGGAGTTTATTGGGATTTTATCGAAGCCATTTGCGCTTATGATTCGTTTGTTTGCAAACATTACTGCCGGACACATTGTCGTATTGAGTATGATTTCGGTAATTTTTATATTTAAAGCAATTGGCATGAGTGCCATTTCAGTACCATTTGTACTGTTTATTGATGTGCTCGAGATTTTGGTTGCTTTTATACAAGCATATATATTCGCACTCTTGTCTAGCCTTTTCATTGGATTGGCAGTTGAGAGTAATCATTAATAGTAAAGGACATTTTGTTTAATTTAAAAAACTCGTATTATGGGACCTTTAGCAGCTATCGGAGCCGGACTCGCAGTAATTGGAGCCGCGCTCGGTATTGGAAAAATTGGGGGAAATGCAATGGAAGCTATTGCACGTCAACCTGAAGCAGCCGGTAAAATTCAAACAGCAATGATTATTTCTGCAGCACTTATTGAAGGTGTGGCACTTTTCGCTGTTGTTGTTTCTTTGTTGGTTGCAAACTAAATTTTTCAACTGTTTTTTCGCAGCGATTGGCTGCGAAAAAACAGTGTTTTTTTGATTTGATTTTTAAAATATAATATTATGGATATTGTAAGTCCCGGAATAGGTCTAATTTTTTGGACAAGTCTAGTTTTTATCATTCTGATGATATTGCTGCGTGTTTTTGCTTGGAAACCCATTCTCACGATGGTAAATAAGCGAAATGATTTTATTGAAGAGTCGCTGAAACAAGCTGAAATTGCACGTGAAGAAATGAAAAAACTTCAGGTCAGCCATGAACAAATGATGGTACAAGCAAAACAAGAGCGTGATGAAATTTTTGCTGAAGCCCGTGAAATGAAACAACAGCTTATGCAAAAGGCCAAAGACGAAACCGATAAAATGGTTACGAAAATGAAGACGAATGCAAAAGCTGAAATTGAAGGACAAAAGCAAGCAGCAATCAATGAGTTAAAACAGCAAGTTGCTAAATTTTCTATTGAGATTGCTGAAAAAATTCTGAAATCCGAGCTTGAAGACGATAAAAAACAAGAAGCTTTGATCAATCAGCTTCTTGAAGATGTAGAATTAAACTAAGCAAGCTTATGGATTACAGTAAAATCGGAGTACGATACGCAAAAGCCCTCTTCCAATACGCCGAAGAGCAAAATGTAGCAGATATTATTGTCGGAGATATGCGTGTATTGTATGAAAACCTGAATACGAATCAGGAATTGATGCGCTTTCTTTGCAGCCCGGTTGTTAAAATGTCTGAAAAAGAAAAACTTGTAGAAGCTGTTTATACCGATAAATTTCATAAAATTAGTGTAGATTTTTTAAAACTGGTCATTCAGCATCGTAGAGAAGAGCACTTAGTTGCGATGTCTCGCCGTGTTGAAGCAATGTACAGGGAGAAATTCGGAATCCGTCAATTAAAATTGGTTTCCGTCATTGAATTAAACAAATCATTACAAGAACAAATTGAAAAGATAGTGAAAGTTGCATTAAAAGCAAAGTCCCTCGAAGTTAGTACAGAAATCAATCCCGATTTAATCGGTGGTTTTGTGCTTGATATGGATGATTTACGTTATGATGCAAGTGTGAAGTCGCAAATCGCAAGTTTGAGAAATAGTATCGTAAAATAGCAATTTATAAAATAAAACATAGAATATGGCTCAAATTAATCCGGTAGAAGTATCAGAAATACTGAAAAAACAACTGAGTGGTTTTAATGCTGAAACTGAACTTCAGGAAGTAGGTACCGTTTTACAAGTAGGTGATGGTATTGTACGCATTTATGGATTGACAAAAGTACAATCAAATGAGTTGATTGAATTTGAAAATGGAGATATGGGAGTCGTTCTGAATATCGAAGAAGATAATGTCGGAGCGGTTATGCTAGGACATTCAGAAGAAATAAAAGAAGGCTCTTCCGTAAAACGTACAAAACGGATCGCTTGCATTAATGTGAGCGAAAATATGCTTGGGCGTGTGCTTGAGACGCTTGGAAGCCCAATCGACGGAAAAGGACAAATAGAGGGTCCTTTTTATGAAATGCCATTGGAGCGGAAAGCGCCGGGAGTAATATATCGTGAGCCGGTAACCGAGCCTCTGCAAACCGGAATAAAAGCGATTGATGCAATGACACCCATCGGTCGTGGACAACGTGAGTTAATTATTGGCGACCGCCAAACCGGAAAAACGGCCATTGCCATTGATACAATTATTAATCAGCGCGAAAATTTTGAAAAAGGAGAACCGGTGATTTGTATCTATGTTGCTGTCGGACAAAAGGGTTCAACCGTGGCATCCATTGCAAATACGCTTGAGAAACACGGCGCAATGGATTATACCATCATCGTGGCAGCCAATGCATCTGATCCGGCAGCAAAGCAGTTTTATGCACCTTATGCAGGGGCTGCGATTGGTGAGTATTTCAGAGACACAGGCCGCCCTGCATTAATTGTATATGATGATCTTTCAAAACAGGCGGTTTCATATCGTGAAGTTTCCTTGCTACTTCGTCGTCCACCGGGACGCGAAGCTTATCCGGGAGATGTTTTCTATTTGCACTCACGCTTGTTGGAAAGAGCTGCTAAAATTATCAGCTCTGATAAAATTGCTCAACAAATGAATGATATTCCTGAGTCAATTAAAGAAAAAGTAAAAGGTGGTGGGTCTTTGACAGCATTGCCGATTATTGAAACTCAGGCAGGAGATGTTTCCGCGTATATTCCGACTAACGTAATTTCAATTACTGACGGGCAGATTTTCCTTGAGTCCGACTTATTTAATGCCGGAATTCGTCCTGCTGTAAACGTTGGTATTTCAGTGTCCCGTGTGGGTGGTAACGCGCAGGTAAAATCCATGAAAAAAGTGGCCAGTCCTCTCAAAACTGCGCAGGCGCAATTTCGTGAGCTCGAGGCTTTTGCGAAATTTGGTTCAGACCTTGACAAATCAACCCTTGCGATTATTGATGCAGGAAGAAAAAATGTGCAAATTCTGAAACAACCGCAATATTCCCCAGTTAAAGTTGCAGATCAGGTTGCAATTATTTATTGTGGAACAAAAGCTTTGTTGAGAGATGTTCCTGAAGATAAAGTGAAGGCATTTGAACAGGCCTATCTGGAATACCTGAATGCCAAACATGAACAAGTTATGAAAGACTTGGCTGAAGGAGCTTTAACTGATGAGATTAAATCAACACTCGAAAATACTGCGAAAGAAGTAGCTTCGCAATTTAAAAAATAATTAAACAGCATGGCAAACCTGAAAGAAATACGTACCCGTATTACCTCCGTCAAATCGACAAGGCAGATAACTAGTGCCATGAAACTCGTTTCTGCTGCTAAGTTGAGAAAGGCGCAGAATAAAGTAACTCAGCTCAGACCCTATGCTGACAAGTTGCATTTTATCATTGGGCAAATTGGACACAGTTTAGCTGAAGATAAAACCTTTAAATTGATTCATTCCAGACCGATTGAAAAAGTTTTAGTGGTAATTATTACCTCAAATCGCGGACTATGCGGAGCTTTTAATGCCAATGCAGTCAAAGGAGCGATGGCTTTTATTAAAGAAAATTATAATGATAAAGCTGTTGATTTGATGTGTGTTGGCAGAAAAGCTGCTGATATTGCCAAAAAATACCCCTATTCAATTGTCCGCAAAGAAACGGATATTTTTGATGCGTTGAATTTTGAGGCAGCTTCTGAAATGGCAAATGATTTAATGGCTGAATTTGAAAATGGAAATTATGATGCTGTCCGGATTGTTTATAACAGTTTTAAAAATGCTGCGAATCAGGAAGTGAAGTCGGAATCCTTTTTGCCACTTGAAATGAATACAGATGAGGAGCAAGAATTGAAAGATTATATTTTTGAACCTGGCAAACAGGAAATTGGAAAAGAATTAGTGCCCAAAATGCTAAAAATACAGTTTTTTAAAGCCTTACTTGATTCCAATGCAGCTGAGCACGGCGCCAGAATGACTGCCATGCATCAAGCCACTGATAATGCAACCGATTTGCTGCATGAATTAACCTTGCAGTACAATAAAGCAAGACAGTCTGCTATTACAAATGAAATTTTGGAAATTACCAGCGGTGCAGAAGCTTTGAATGCCTAGTAACCCAGCATTAACAAAGCTCACAAACACGACGGTACTCGCTGATGAGGATTGGATTAACCCGAAAAATTCATCGCAAATAGTTAGATGCTAACATAAGGTGCTGTTGGTTAATGTTTTAATTAGCTGCAACCCATTTTTCTATTAAGTAATGCTTGCCATTATCTTTGCACATCTTCAAACCATCTAAACCCTTGAAATATAAAAATATGACTGCGGGTTTAGATGATTCAAATCTGCACAAAGTGAATGGCATGTATTTTACGGATTAAAGCGGTGAGAAATAACCCGGATAAAATCCCTGTAAAATGATTTTTTGTCATTTTACTTAAAATATTACGCATGCCTTGCCCTGCTGCTTTTTGTAATGCTTCACTCATCATGCGCATGCCAAAAAGACCCTACTAATCGCAGTATTTCAAGTAATCCGAATTGCATATTAGTTTAAATGTGCACAATGTTAATAAATATGCCATGATATTTGACTAATGACAAGTTAAGATATTGTAAATTTGACAAGAAAATGTGAGAATAGATTTAACATTGGCTTAACATTACCCCAAATTTGGTTTGTTAAGTTTGACATCTAACAAAGTGCATGGAGTATGAATGTTTTTTTTATAATAATTATTGTTCTTTTTGCATTGGCTATCACTGACTTAATCGTAGGGGTAAGCAATGATGCTGTTAACTTTCTTAACTCTGCTATTGGTTCAAAAACTGCCCGATTTAGGAATTTGATGATTATTACATCCATTGGAATTGTTTTGGGTGCGGTTTTTTCCGGTGGTATGATGGAGGTTGCCAGAAAGGGGATTTTTCACCCAGAGCATTTTTTCTTTGATGAAATCATGTTTATGTTTTTGGCAGTCATGTTAACAGACATTATTCTTTTAGATACATTCAACAGTTTGGGAATGCCTACTTCCACTACCGTTTCAATTGTGTTTGAATTGTTGGGTGCTGCAGTTGCCATGTCTTTAATAAAAATCAGTCAGGATGCGGATGCTTTAAGTCTCGGAGAGTATATTAACACCGAAAAAGCATTAGCAATTATTCTCGGAATCTTGCTTTCGGTCGTTGTTGCATTTACGATTGGGGCAATTGTTCAGTATTTTTCTAGGCTTTTGTTTTCGTTTAATTATGATAAACGAATAAAATATTTTGGTGGTATTTTTGGAGGACTGGCGCTTACTGCGATCAGTTTTTTCATGGTTGCAAAAGGAATAAAAAACGCTCCATTTATGACCCCCGAAGTGAAAACATGGGTGGCAGGAAATACGATGTTGATTCTTGGTGGAAGCTTTGTGTTTTGGACAGTATTTCTACAAATTTTACACAGTCTTTTCAAATTCAATATTCTAAAATTCATTGTGCTCGCTGGTACAATGGGCCTGGCGATGGCTTTTGCATCAAATGATTTGGTGAACTTTATCGGAGTGCCTCTTGCAGGTTTAGATTCATATCAAAATTTTATTGCATCTGGAAGTGATCCGTCATTGTTACGATCCGATTTCTTAACCGAACCGGTAAGAGCACAAACCTATCTTTTAATTATTGCCGGTGTTATCATGGCGGTAACGCTTTGGTTCTCAAAAAAAGCGAGACGAGTTGTTAAAACCTCTGTCGATTTATCTCGACAGGATGAAGGTGATGAGCGATTCTCAGCGTCTAAACTTGCCAGAGGAATGGTGAGAGCAAGTGTTTCTATTTCAAGTGTAAGCTCAAAAATAGTACCTCCGGGTTTAAAACGTAAGATTAACAAACAGTTTGAACCCAATTCTGCTGTTGAAGCTATGCCTCCGAAAGATCGTCCTGCTTTTGATATGGTCAGAGCTGCTGTAAATTTAGTTGTTGCCAGTGTTTTAATCGCGATTGGCACATCATTAAAACTCCCTTTGTCAACAACTTATGTAACATTTATGGTCGTAATGGGCACATCGCTATCCGATCGTGCTTGGGGAAGAGAAAGTGCTGTTTATCGCATAAATGGAGTGATTGCCGTAATCGGGGGATGGTTTCTTACAGCGTTCTCTGCCTTTACTGTTGCGTTTGTTTTGCTGCTGATTATAAACTTTGGCGGAGTTGTTGGAATTTTGATACTAGTGCTTGTAGCTGCCTTTGTAATTTACAAAACTTATCGCTCCCAAAAAAATAGAGATAAAAAGGAAAGTGATGCTAAGAAATTATTCAAAACAGAACGCTCATTTAAAGTCGAATGTCGCGATAATGTAAATGTTGATCTTGCTGAGATTCTTGATTACTTTACTTATAGTTTACAAAGTGCAATTGATTTCGACCGCAAAAAAGCAAAGAAATCTCTGAAAGATGCAAAAACAATTAATAAAACCACCAAAGCTTTAAAGGATAATATTTATCAAATCATCCGAAAACTGGATGAAGAAGATGTGAATTCCAGCATGTACTATGTCCAGGTGATTGATTACCTCCGAGAGAGTACGCATAGCTTAAGATATATTGCCGAACCGGTTTATGATCACATTGCAAACAATCACAAACCTTTTTCTAAAGCACAGCAAGAAGCGATACGGCAACTAATACAAGTTTATACGCCGTTGCATCAGGCTTGTCGTGATATGATTATGCGAGGTGATTTCTCTGCAATTGACCATGTCAAAGAGCAACAAGATTACTTGTATGAAGAGATGGCTCGTTTGAAAAAGGAACAACTCAAGCGAATTAAAAAAGGAAAAGACTCAACAAAAGCCAGTGTCTTGTTTATTAATATATTACAAGAAACGAAATTAATGTCAATCGGTGTAGTCAATGTTTTAAAATCCTATCGGGATTTCACGATCAATTAATTCTGTGCGGTTTTTTCTGATTATTGCGTTGGAATTTGTATCTTTCGGCAAGCTATTATTGTTTTAGCCTCGAACAAACTAATCATTATGGAAGATATTGGAAAGTATAAACGGAAAATACTCGTGACAGGTGGTGCCGGGTTTATTGGTAGTGCTCTGGCCGAACGATTAATTCAGGATAAAGAGAATTATGTTGTTGTCGTTGACGATTTAAGTACAGGGCATCCCGGGAAATTGCCAAAAGCTGCAGAAAATTACCGTTTTATTAAAAGTGATGTTAATGATAAAGATGAAATGGTTGAAATCATGTTGGCTTTCCATTTCGATTTTGTCTTTCACTATTCTGCTGTTGTCGGAGTTAAACGTACTCAGGAAAATCCAGTGAAAGTACTTCGGGATATTCACGGAATCGATAATATTTTATCCATATCAAAAAATATTGGGGTAAAGCGCGTGTTCTTTGCGTCTTCTTCAGAAGTTTACGGTGAACCGGTCGAAATTCCACAAAATGTTCATACAACTCCGCTCAATACTCGATTACCATATGCTATCGTGAAAAATCTTGGTGAAGCTTATTTACGGTCTTATCATAAGGAATACGGTCTTGAGTTTACGATTTTCCGTTTTTTCAATACCTATGGACCAACGCAGAGTCGTGATTTTGTTATTAGTAAGTTTATTACAATGGCATTGAAAAATCAGGACATAACCATATACGGAGAAGGCTCACAAACGCGGACATTCTGTTTCATTGATGACAATATTGAAGCTTGTGTGAAAATTGCATATGATAATTTGTTGGTTAATGATGTCGTAAATATTGGACAATCCAATGAAGCAACAATTAAAGAACTTGCTGAAACCATTATTCGTATAACCAACTCAAAATCGAAACTTGTGTACCTGCCTCCTTTACAAGATGGTGACATGAAGCGAAGATGCCCGGACAACAGCATGATGACTGATATCCTTAAACGACCATTAGTAAGTCTGGAAGACGGAATTAATAAAATTCTTAGCGAAGGCTTGTTTGAACTTAATAATGATTAAACATGTATAACAGGACTGAATTACAGGAGGCTTTTAATCACTTTTTAGAAGCACAGCAACTTGTTAAGCCTCCGACACAATTATATGAACCAGTAAAATACACACTGGATAGTGCAGGTAAGCGTATTCGCCCCGTTTTGTTGCTAATGGCGTATCAATTATATCATGAAAATATTGACGATGCAATGAATCCCGCCTTAGGATTAGAAATGTTTCATAATTACACGCTTTTACACGATGATATTAT
Organism: uncultured Bacteroidales bacterium; assembly: GCA_964407055.1. GTDB lineage: Bacteria > Bacteroidota > Bacteroidia > Bacteroidales > ML635J-15 > JAQIBY01. The sequence continues at coordinate 34,169 of CAYOUD010000005.1, forward strand.
GGACAAATCTGCGATGCGACGTGGTCAGCCAACCGTACATTCAAAGTGGAATGATAATGTTGCAATTCTTTCCGGTGATGTAATGAGTATTATGGCCTCACAATATGTGCTGAAAACTGAGAAAAATCATCGACGGTTACTTGAACGATTTAATCAAGCTGCTATTGATGTTTGTGAAGGACAGCAATATGATATGGATTTTGAACAACTCCAAACCATTTCAGAAGATGAATATCTTAAAATGATTTCATTAAAAACCGGAGTTTTGCTTGCTGCTGCGCTGGAAATGGGAGGAATTGTTGCCGATGCGCCGAATGAGGACATCAAACGATTGTACGATTTTGGGATGAAAATGGGAATAGGATTTCAGTTACAGGACGATTGGTTAGATTGTTTTGGAGATGAATCCAAACTTGGAAAAGTCATAGGTCAAGATATCCTTAGCGAGAAAAAAACCTTCCTCTTTATAAAAGCTTATGAGCTGGCTGATAAAGTTCAGCAAAATGCACTTGATCATGCATTTAAAACACATCACTTACCTGCTGATGATAAGATTCAATTTGTTTTGGATGTGTATCGACAATTGGAGTTGGATGAACTAACAAAACAAAAATCCAATGCGTATTTTGATCAAGCCCATGCTGCTTTGCAGTCAATTCAGGTTGAAGAATCACGAAAAGAAGAATTGTGTCTTTTCTTGGATTATTTAAAAGGTCGGTCTTTTTAAAATAGATTGTCAATTTATGGTTGATTTTATCTTTTTTAAAACATAGAAGACTAGGTGAAATCAGATTTTTTTTTACATTTGTGCAACGACATGATTTAAAATTTTAGAAAATGGCGAATTATACTGGTGAAATTCTGCAGGTTATTGGTCCTATTGTTGATGTAATCTTTGAGAATGAAGATGTTGAGCTTCCCAAAATTTACGATGCTTTAATCATTGAACGTGAAAGCGGTGAAGCGCTCATTGTTGAATGTCAGCAACATGTTGGTGAGCGTACAGTACGCGCTATTGCAATGGATTCAACTGACGGTTTATATCGTGGGATGAAAGTTGTTGCAAGTAATAGCATGATTAAAATGCCGGTTGGGCAACAAGTGAAAGGTCGCTTGATGAATGTTGTTGGAAAAAGTATCGATGGTCTCAAAGACCTTGATAACAGTGAAGGTTATCCGATCCACCGTGAAGCTCCAAAATATGAAGATCTTTCTACAAGTACAGAAGTCTTTTTTACCGGAATTAAGGTGGTCGATCTTATCGAGCCTTATGCAAAAGGCGGTAAAATTGGATTGTTTGGCGGTGCCGGTGTTGGTAAAACAGTACTTATTCAGGAGCTGATTAATAATATTGCAATTGGATATGACGGATTGTCTGTATTTGCAGGTGTTGGCGAGCGTACTCGTGAAGGAAATGACCTGATGAGAGAGATGATTGAAGCTGATATTGTAAATTATGGTGACGAATTTAAAAAAAGTCTTGAACATGGCGGCTGGGATCTTTCCAAGGTCGATATGAATGAATTAAAAAAATCAAAACTAAGTATGGTTTTCGGTCAGATGAATGAACCTCCGGGAGCACGTGCGCGTGTTGCCTTGTCTGGTTTGACAATTGCGGAGTCTTTTCGTGACGGAGAGCACGAAACCGAAAAATCTGATACCGGTAGCGATATTTTATTCTTTGTTGATAATATTTTCCGTTTTACACAAGCAGGATCTGAAGTGTCAGCTTTGCTTGGACGTATGCCTTCTGCTGTAGGATATCAGCCTACCTTGTCTTCTGAAATGGGAGAGTTGCAGGAAAGAATTACATCAACAAAAAATGGGTCAATTACTTCAGTTCAAGCGATTTATGTGCCTGCTGATGACTTAACAGATCCTGCCCCAGCAACAACTTTCTCGCATCTGGATGCAACCACAGTACTAAGCCGTAAAATTTCTGAATTGGGAATTTATCCGGCTGTGGATCCGCTTGATTCATCTTCCCGAATTTTAACTCCCGATATTGTTGGTCAGGAGCATTATGATACTGCACAACGTGTAATTGAAATCCTCCAACGAAATAAAGAACTTCTGGATATTATTGCCATTCTTGGTATGGATGAATTGTCTGAAGAAGACAAACTAGTTGTTCACAGAGCGCGCCGTGTACAACGTTTCCTTTCACAGCCTTTTCACGTGGCTGAAGCATTTACCGGATTGAAAGGTGAATTTGTAAAAATCGAAGATACAATTAAAGGATTTAAAATGATTCTTGACGGTGAAGTAGATCACCTTCCCGAATCTGCATTCTTGCTGGTTGGTACAATTGAACAAGCAATTGAAAAAGGCGAACGTATTCTTGAAGAAAACAAATAAGTATGAAATTGGAAATTATAACACCGGAAGCGCAGCTTTTTCAAGGCGAAGTTAGCATGGTTCAGGTGCCTGGCAAAAAAGGTGCGTTTCAGATATTATCACATCATGCGCCGATAATTTCTACGCTGGATCCAGGTGAAATTCGAGTGGTTTTGCGTAGTGGGGAAGAAAAGAAATTTCCCGTGATTTACGGAGTTGTTGAATGTGAATCGGATCAGATTCAGGTTTTAATAGAGAAGTAATAATTACTAAAAAATAATGAATACTCAATGTTTCACCTAAAATACTTATCTTTGCAGTTCAATAATTGAAAATTACATCTATGAATCTATTAAATTTTTCTGTACAGTTTCCAGATGAGGCTAGTTGCAAGGCGAAATGGAAGGAATACAGAGATCGGCAAGGAGTCGTTTGTCCTAAATGTGGGAATACTGAACACTATTGGAA
>CAYOUD010000006.1:0-4707 GCA_964407055.1 uncultured Bacteroidales bacterium
TAATTGCTCCATATCAAAACTAATTTACTGCAAATATACATAATTTTGTTTAACATACAAAACAATATTAATATTAGATTGTTTATTAGACAATACAATTTATATATGTTTTTGTTTAATGCAATTAACAAAAATGGGGATTACATCAATACTGTCAGGGCTAAAGCCCATTCCATTTTCATTCCTTATCACCCCGACCTGAAGTTCGGGGTTAAGCGTGTGTTCAACTGGCAGGAATAGAGACTATTACTTTGTATAATATTCATATAAAGCCGACTAAGCCCGACAATTATGTCCGGGTTTTTAAAACGAAAAACACAATGGGCTTTAGCCCTGATATGCTTTCTTTTTAGTTGCTTTTCAATACGTATAGATTAATTATCCTTTGGTGAAAGCAGTAAAAATTGAGAAAAACTCATATCCAAATAATCATGGGTGACCAATGTACAAAACAGGATTTTGATTCACAACCGGTATTAAAAAAGACAGACCGTAAAACAGTCTGTCTTTTTTTATGCTATATTTTCTCAGATTAAAACAAACCGGTGAGCAAATCCTCATCCACAATATTTGGGACGGTAACTTTCAGTTCAGGATTGAGCTCCATCGCCCGTTTAATTGCAAAGACAGCACCATCATTTCTAGCCCATGAGCGACGTGAAATGCCATTATTCACATCCCAGAAAAGCATTTGTTTGAGTCGGCGGTCAGCATCTTCCGAGCCATCAAGCGTCATCCCGAAACCACCGTTGATGACTTCGCCCCAGCCTACGCCACCACCATTGTGGATAGATACCCATGTTGCACCGCGAAATGAATCGCCAATCACATTCTGAATTGCCATATCAGCAGTAAATTGAGAGCCGTCATAAATATTGGAAGTTTCACGGAAAGGCGAATCTGTTCCTGACACATCGTGATGATCACGACCAAGCACAACGGGAGCTTTCAAACGTTGGTCAGCAATGGCTTTATTGAATTCAGCAGCAATTTTGACACGACCTTCTGCATCCGCATAAAGAATACGCGCCTGTGAACCAACCACCAGCTTATTGGCTTTTGCACCTTCAATCCAGCGGATATTATCTTGCATTTGCTGAATAATTTCCTTGGGTGCAGTTTCAGAAATCTTTCTCAATACGTCCATCGCTATTTTGTCAGTTGTTTCCAGATCTTTAGGATCACCGGAGGTACAAACCCAACGGAACGGGCCGAAACCATAATCGAAGCACATTGGACCCATAATATCCTGAACATAGCTTGGATAACGGAATGTCAAACCATCTTCAGACATAATTTCTGCCCCAGCACGTGAACTCTCCAATAAGAATGCATTTCCGTAATCGAAGAAATAGGTTCCCCGGGCAGTCAATTTATTAATTGCAGCAACCTGACGTTTCAATGAATCGTAAACACTGGTTTTGAAAGTTTCCGGATTGCTTGCCATCATTTCATTGGCTTCCTCATAACTTAATCCGACAGGATAATAACCACCCGCCCACGGATTATGCAATGAAGTTTGGTCTGAACCAAGATCCACTTTAATATTTCTTTCAGCCAATCGCTCCCACATATCCACAATATTTCCGAGGAAAGCAATGGAATGTGCTTCTTCCTTCTCGACAAATTCGAGTGCAGTATCAATGGCTTTATCAACATCTTCAATCACTTCATCCACCCAGCCTTGCTCGTGACGTTTATACGCAGCAGCAGTATTAATTTCGCCGGTAATGGAAACCACTCCGGCAATATTTCCGGCTTTTGGCTGAGCACCACTCATACCGCCAAGTCCTGATGTTACAAACAATTTACCTTCTGTTTCCTCTCCGTGCTTGCTGATTTTCCGACATGCATTAAGCACAGTAATTGTCGTTCCGTGGACAATGCCTTGTGGCCCAATATACATATAAGATCCTGCAGTCATTTGTCCGTACTGCGAAACGCCGAGTGCATTAAATTTCTCCCAATCATCTGGTTTGGAATAATTCGGAATCACCATGCCATTTGTAACAACCACACGGGGAGCATCTTTGTGAGAAGGAAATATACCCATCGGATGTCCGGAATACATAACAAGGGTTTGTTCCTCAGTCATTTCAGCGAGATATTTCATTGCTAAACGATACTGCGCCCAATTTTGGAAAACCGCTCCGTTTCCACCATAGGTAATAAGTTCTTCAGGATGTTGCGCCACAGCCGGATCTAGATTATTCTGAATCATCAGCATGATGGATTTTGCCTGATCCGTTTTCCCGGGATACCAGTCAATAGAACGAGCATACATATCGTACTCAGGACGTAAACGGTACATATAAATTCGCCCGTAAGTTTCGAGCTCCTTGGCAAATTCCGGCACTAATTCTGCATGCTGTTCTTTATCAAAGTATCGCAGTGCATTTTGCAAGGCAAGTTTTTTCTCGGCAGCCGTAAGCATGTCTTTGCGCTTTGGTGCATGTGGCACCTGATCGTTTAAGGGTTTTGTTTCCGGCAACCTTTCCGGGATTCCCTGACGTATAAAATTTTGAAAATCTGATTTGTTCATAATGACTCATTTTTAATGCATCAAAATTAATAAAACTAAATAAGTCTCTGCAAGAAAACGCTAAATATTGCGTTATTCTCATTTCTGAAACAGTCGATCCGCCGGCTGGCGGACTCCTTGATTTCAGAAACTTCGAAAGCCTTATCTTTAACGTTTTCTTGTCAGAGACTGAAAAAAAGTAGTTCTCTTAAAGTCACAAATAAAAAAAGGAGTGCCAAAGCACTCCTTTTTTCAATAAATTATTTTTATACTATTCTTTAAGTATTATTTCGCCTGTCATGGGTACAGAGTCATTTGCAATTGTATATTTAAGCTGATCATCGGACAGTTCATTAATTTCCATGAATTGTCCCCATACGCCCCACTTTCCAAAATTAGTGTACATTGCTTGTTGGAAATTATCGTAAACCGGCAATTCCATATTAAAGCATGCATGGTAAAGGGTGTCAAGACTTAAATACATAACAGTATCTCTGTGAAGATAATACCGACGAATTCGAAAATCGGTCATTTCGTCATTAAATTCCCACTGAAAATTACTATTTACAATGGTATCCTCAACAACGAAATTTAGTGTCCCTCCCCCAGCTTTTTGAATTTCAATTTCAGCATCCTGAATGAAATCTGGCATGTTTTGTATCGTATCATTTTGAATTTGATCAATACGGTACAGACCTTCCATTCTTGCATTTTTTGAACGCAAGCTGAGCAATGGTCCATCATCATACTTAGCGCATGATGGCAAGAGCAAAGCAAGGGTCAATAATCCGAATAGTAATTGTTTAATACGCATTTTTATATTTCTTCATAATGGTACTCATAAACGTCATCATTTTCGTAATCTTCTGTCCAAATTTCAGTATCTGTCAAACGAATAATTTTTATTGTTTCCCAATCTCCCCATTCTGACTCATCTTCACCTTTGTAACGCACCATCAAATCGGTTTCATCATCATTAAACATCCACTCCAGGCTCTCACTTTCTGTGTAGGAAGCACCACCCCATGTATATGTGTAGGACATTTCTCCTATTCCATCTTTTTCAAAGGTTACTTGAACCATTGATGATAATTCAAGTGCGGTCTCATCTTGCTGTCCGTTTTTAAGCACATCGACTACCTGATAAGTACCGGCTACCCGTGCTTCTTTACTTCTAAGGCTAACCAATGGACCTTCTTCATATTTTCCACATGAAGCAAAAAGAATCATTACAGCAACAAACACAGTTGATAAACTAATAATTTTTTTCATAGTTTTTATTTTTAAGTTTATTGAAGTCAAAAGTAACAAAAAAAACAAAAGCTCTATCATTTGACAGAGCTTTTGAGATAAAATTGAGTGTTTTTTTTAGTTTTTCTCAATACGAATCACACGTGAATCTGATTGGCTAACTAATTTTAGCATATAGATTCCTGAAGCAACCGACTCGAGATTTAGGTTCACAACATCTTCAGTGACATTTTCACTTAGAATTGTTTGACCGGTAATGGAAATCAACTCAATACGCTCAACATCAGTTAAGTACGTAATGGTAAGATTACTTTGAGTTGGATTTGGATATACTTCAGTATTTACAGCAAACTGATTATTAATAGCACCGGCAACTTCAATGTCTGAAGCAATACGATAATGAATAGAATATTCGCTATATGAATACATAATAACTCCATTGACGTTATAAATTTCGCCAAGCGTTTCAGTAAAGGTAAATACACCGTTATCTTTGAGCGTTACGTCTCCTGAACCATCATTAACAGTCCATTCTCCGTAGTTATTTTGAACGACAGTACATTCTGCATCCTCAACTCTTACAAAGCATGATTCATATTGCTCATCAGCAACTGCATTTGTCGCAATCACAACTGGGTCAGCAACTGTACCACCGATATTTATGGTTTGGAAATCAGAAACATTTTCAATTTGAGTCATTTCATAGGATTCGGCAACATCTCCGGCAATACGCACTGAATCACCAATATTCGGAGAATTATCAAAATCGTAAACATATAATCCATTCCATGCACCGCCATCGTCTTGTACAAAATATCCTTCACCAAAATCGGATCCGTTAAAGTTTGCAGAAATAACGCCTTCAATTATTACTTCATCACCCATTAAAGGAGAATCACCGGAAATATCGGTTGTATATTGAATGTCATAAATCG
>CAYOUD010000006.1:4807-9126 GCA_964407055.1 uncultured Bacteroidales bacterium
CCCATTAAAGGAGAATCACCGGAAATATCGGTTGTATATTGAATGTCATAAATCGGAGTGATTGTAGGCCCAGCAAGATTTACTGTAAATGTTACACTTGCAGTCACTGCAGGATCCAATGCTACTTCACTCATGTCAACCAATTGTAAGTTAACCGTATGGCTACCGTCAGTTAATCCAGAGAAAGTAATATCAGCATCAGTTACCTGATAGCTCATAGCATCGGCATCAATTGAATACCCAACTTTTCCGGCAGTACCTAACACAAAGTTAGTAACAGTAAATGCAACATCTACCATATCAGTATAAATTGTTGCACCATTTGCAGGACTGGTAATTGTAATATTCGGGTCAGTTGAAACGCCGAGGTCTTCAATGTCAGCAGCATCACGTGGGAAAATTTTATAATTAAAATAAAAATCTACAATTCCTGTTACTCTATATGTATTTCCTTGTATCGGAGTGTAAGCATACAACAAATCATCAATCATCACACCACCACTTCCGTCATTAACAGGCCATTCATTATAAGAATTCGGAGCGGTATTATTTACACCCTCAACCTGAACCAATACAGATTCATAAGCTTCAGATGCAGCTTCAGCAGTTGTAACTACAGCGGCAACGGGCAATTGATTATCAGGAGATACTATTTGCAAACTAGAAACCGGACTAATTTCAGTAAGCGTATTTCCACTTGCATCATAATCCACAACTGTTCCTGTTACAATCACAGAATCGCCAATAGCTGGTCCCGGAGTTGTTGTATAGTAAATATAAATCCCATTCCATGCGCCAGCAGCATCCTGCATCCAGAATTTATCACCGTTTAATGCGGTAACAATTCCTGCAACAGTAACTTCCTGATTAACCATTGGAGAAGTTGCAACCTGACCTTGAACATCATAAATTGAAGTGATAGCAGAGCCGCTAGTGTTTACAAGAAAATCAACATTTGCAGCTACAGCAGGGTCAAGAGAAGTCCCAGCGTTATCAACTAATTCGAGGCTTATAGAATGTGATCCATCCCCAAGGCCGGTTAAAGCAATCGGGTCAGTTGTTATATGATCGACCGAAGCTTCAGCATCAAGGGTGTAAACAATGTGTCCATCACCGGTACCATCAGCAACGGTAAAGTTTTGCACCTCAAAGGTTACATCTACATCAGCTACTACAAATTGCTGATTAGTCGTTGGACTGGTAATTGTCAAAATTGGATCGGGAGACAAGTTTACTGTAAAAGTTACCGATTCAGTAACAACAGTATCAAGTGAAGTTCCTGCGTTGTCAACCAATTCCAAAACCACAGTATGCTCTGCCTCAGTCAAGCCCATTAAACTAATCGGGTCAGTTGTCATATGGTCAACAGGCACTTCAGTATCAAGTGTATAAACAATGTGTCCATCACCGGTACCATCAGCAACGGTAAAATTTTGCACATTAAATTCGATATCAACATCAACAGCATACACTTCGCTACCATCCACAGGGCTGGTAATTGAAATTCCGGGAGTTGGTTCGCCCATAGTAAATGTTCCTATTGGGAAGGGTTGGTCACAAGTTGCATTTGTGGTTCCATTTTCGAGTCCATCAACACCTGAGAAAGTCCAATCTGCCACATTAAAGGTAGCTGAGGGCGTAGAACCGTTTACACGGTACGCCCAACCGTCTTTATAAGCCCAAGCTAAACCTGTACCAATAACACCGTCTTCACCAAAAATATCAACCAAAGCATCCGAGGCATCAAAAATCCCAACGCGATCATCACCATTGATATTCACAACATTATCCTCAACTGGTGTCAGTGAATTTTCAAAAAACTCAGTAAAATTCAACATGTCTCCATCAACATAAACCACATAAATAAAATCACCGGCAGTTGCGCTTCCGCTCATATTATAGGCGGTTGCAGTCCATTCGGTATTATCATTGGTTTGTTTTTTCACGGTATAAACAGACAAATCTGCAACATCATTTACCGCATAAATTTCCAAGACTTTAGGAAGTCCTCCGGTTAATGGGCCATCAGCCACACCAGTAATCATAACATCTTGCGCCATAACGCTCAATGAGAACATCATTGAAAGCAAGCATACTGGAATAAAAAGTAATTTTCGTTTCATAATTAAATTTAATTAAATGTTTGTATTTAAATATTTCATTTAGTTTTGAACTTACGAAGTTAAGCAAGTATTCAATATAAACAAAGATTTTATCTTAACAAATTATTAACCGCGCTTTAATTTTAATATATTTGAAGCCGTAAAAAAAAGCATTTAATGACACGCATTCTTTTCATTTTTACAATAATTTTTGGATTAACAGCATCCGGAACAAATGCAGGTGCGCTTTCAACAGAAAAGGATTTATGGTTTCCGGAAATTAAAACCAAGCTATACAGTTGCAATTTAAAAAGCGCAAAATCCGCATTGGAACAAGCTTTACTGCATAATGAAAACAATCCGTACCTAAATCGATTGCTAAATCATTATGATCTTTTACAATTGCTGTTCTTTGAAAATGAAAGTCAAAAAAACATTTGGCTTAACGAAATAGAGGCACGAATTAGCAATATATCAAATGCAAATATTCCAGATGTTGATAAATATTTCATGATTGCGGAAGCACAATTACATGCGACGACAATTTACATGGTAAGTAATAACGAATTAAAAGCGGTAAAAAGCTTTAAGAATGGATTTAATGCCTATAAAACCTTAGAGAAACTTTCGCCTGACTCGCATGAAACATCAGAAATAAGCGGATTATACAATATTTTTCTTGGATCAGTCCCCGAAAAATACGAGTGGTTAATTGGTGTGCTTGGCATGGAAGGTGATTTTGAACTTGGGGTGAAAAACTTAAAATATGCCTTTGAAAACGCAAAAACACTCGGAGATAAGTATGAAATCGGATTTTACTATGCAATGTTTTCTGCCTTTTTTACCGACAAGCCAGAAACCTATTACGGTTATTTCAAAAAACTAGATGCCGGCTTATATTATAATCCACTCATGCGACAAGGGCTTTCCATGTTGGCAGAAGCCTCAGGAAACACAGAAGATTGCCTGTCCATTCTTTTAAAAAACTATGACAATCAGGGTGATACAGAGTTCAATTTACTCAACTACCAAATTGGAAACTTTTTGCTGTATCAATTAAATCCGCAAGCAGAAAAATATCTAACTCTATACAAAAAAGATAAAACGACTGATATCTCAAATCTTAGCGCCGAACGTAGCCTATACTGGAATTACCTCATCACAAATCAAACAAAAAAAGCAGAGGCGCAGAGGCAAGTCATGATTTCCTTAGCACAAAAAGAAAACAATGAACAAGCTGCATATATTATCCATGAATTAGAGACAGACAATCCGCCCAATATGCATTTGCTAAAAGCAAGATTGCTTTACAACAGTGGCAATTACAGTGAATCACTGGCACAGGTCAATCAATTTGATACAGAAACAAAAAACCTGCGCCAAAACACCGAGTTTCACTATCGGAAAGCGAGCATCAACGAAGAAATGGAAAAACCGGAAGTGGCAAAAAATTATTACAAAAAAACCATCCTTTTAGGAAAAGATCAAATCTGGTATTTTGCTCCTCAAGCAGCATTAAATCTGGGAAAAATTTATGCAGCAGAATACAATAATGATTTAGCAAAGCGATATTTGAAATTGTGTTTGAAAATAAATATAAGTCCGTATAAAGAAAGTATCAATCGTGAAGCCAAGCGATGCTTAAAGCAATTGTAAAAAATCCTCAACATAAATGCCGGGTTTAATTGGCTTTAAATGAATTGAGTATTTGATTAACCTGAACTTCAGATCGAGGGGAGAAATCGATATTATTGTTTATGCTTTTGGGATTAATTATAAGTACCATGCAACACATAAGTTTACTGTTTTTCTCTTCCTTTTTTCTTAGTCAAAAAAGGAAGCAAAAAAGACAAGGCAGCACCGACTGTCAACGCGCTCTGCCAGATTTTTGTAAAATCTAATCAGAACGTGTCTAAAGCATCTGATTGATTTTACATCAAAAATCCGACATTCACGGCCATCTCTAGCTCGCGGTCTGCCATTCCCAGCGCGCATAGCCTTCCTTCAGAAGGCTTCTAGGAACTTGTTCTTGGATGGCTTGCTTTAACCTTTGATTGTAACATTTATATCTGTACAGTTGAATTTATTACGTAGTATCCATGGTTCGAGGCTTCATCTTGTTTTTTCACGTGCCCCAGCCGGACACGAACTCTGGCGCATTACACGTCGGTAGCCGGTCAAGCTTAGATTTTTCGTTATTCATTGAGGCATCAGTGG
>CAYOUD010000006.1:9226-34895 GCA_964407055.1 uncultured Bacteroidales bacterium
CACGTCGGTAGCCGGTCAAGCTTAGATTTTTCGTTATTCATTGAGGCATCAGTGGAGTTTTTAACTACTCGACCCGCAGGTACGAGGAGATTCGAGGAGTACGGAACGATGCCCAATGAATAACGAAAAATACGGGACAGCAGAACTTGTCCGGCAACCGACGGAGATTTTCTTTGTGAACTTTCTTTCACAAAAACACCAAAAATAATATGCCGTTTTTATCCCGAACACTTATAAATAATGTTCTGTGATTCGAGATCGGAAAGAAAGTGGAGTAAAAAACTAAATTCCCTTTAGTGGAAACTGTAAAAATTGTGAAAATATGTCTAATTAAACATGGGAGACCTAATTTACAAAACGGAGAAAGATGAACATCTTACAGAATATATGAAAGCATATTTTCAAAATGATTCCATATTTTCATTCTATACGTTAAAAAATCCTTAACTTTACCATATCAAAATCAAAACAACCATGCAATATAGGGATTTCAATAAACAGAAAGTCAGGCACATTAACAATGAGCCAACTAAACCATTGGAATACGTGACACGCAGTTTAAATCAATTCGGCTTGGCATTGAGTTTTGCAAAAAGTGAAATACAAGGCAAAAATGCACAAACTTTTTTGGGGTATTTCATTAATCTTTTTCAGATACTCATTGCCAGCATGTTATATTGGCTAATTTTCGGATATATTCTCAAAATTGACACCGGAAACGTTCCCTTTCCTTTATTTGTGCTCACCGGATTAATTCCTTGGGTATATTTTTCATCCATCATTAGAGATGCCGGAAATAGCCTGATAGACAATAAGCACTTGTTGGATAAGATTTATTTCCCGCGAGTGATTCTGCCCATGAGCAAAGTGATTCCGGGGCTGGTAGATTTCACCATTGCCATGGCTGTTGCCATAATTTTCGTGCTTTTGTTTGGCATGAGTATCCGTTGGCAAATTATACTGATTCCTGCATTTCTATCCATTATCATCCTTAGCGGATTTGCCATTGGATTGTGGATTGCAAGCATCTCGGTGCGTTACCGCGATACATCTCGCCTCATCCCCTACCTGATTAATTTCGGTTTTTTTGTGACACCGGTGTTTTATCCCAGCACCATTGTCCCTGACAATATTAGTTTCATTTTGTACATTAACCCGGCAGCATTTGCCATTGAAGGATTCCGTTGGGCAATGTTCGGAACACCTTTCCCAGATATATATTTTCTTATCAGCTTGATTCCCGTTTTGATACTTGGTTTTTGGGGATGGCGTAATTTCAGAAGAAAGGAGAAGTACTATGCCGACCTCATCTAATAACAACTATTCCATAAGCATTCGCAATTTAAGCAAAAGCTATTCGTTGAAAAATGCACAGGGAAAGGATGAAAAGCTTATGGCTCTGAATAATATCAACTTGGATATTAAACAGGGTGAAGCCATTGGCATTATCGGCCCTAACGGTTCCGGGAAAAGTACTTTACTAAAGATTTTAAGTGAAATTACTGCTCCCGACAGTGGAAATGTAGAAATCCGGGGAAAAGTGGCCTCTATACTCGAAGTTGGCACCGGATTCAACCCCGATTTAAGCGGCAGAAAAAATATTTACCTCAACGCTCGCCTGCACGGCATGAAAAAAGCCGAAGTGGATACAAAATTTGCCGAAATTGTGGAATTATTCGGCTTCCCCAATTTCTTAGACACTCCCGTAAAACATTACAGCAGCGGTATGTATATGCGCCTTGCCTTTGCCGTTGTGGTACATATTGATGCCGATATTTATTTACTTGATGAGGTGCTGAGTGTTGGGGATGTTGAATTTCAGAGAAAAGCACCAGACACTATTCTAAAATTAAAACAAAAAAAAAAAACAGTCCTAATTATTAGCCACCACTTATCACAAATTGACAGAATCTGTGATAAACTCGCATTATTTACGACGGGAAAAATTATTCAGTACGGGAATCCTTTTGAAGTAGGAATATATTACAGCAAAACACATAAGAGCAAAGAAATTAGAGAAAACACCTTGAACACAGACGTTTCAGGTGAAATAATTATAAATGAGACTATTATACTCACAATTCAAGATCAAACAGAGAGTCAAGAACAGATTGGAAGAACGCTTAGCATAAAAACTTTGCAAGCAGAAGAATGCATCGAGATACAAATTGTCCTTAATAGACGGACTCCGTCAAATGTTATTAGCCTCATATCACAAAAACACGAAACAACCTTAAAGAGTGGTTCAACAAATCTACATATCCAACTTAACAAAAAGCATCTGTTACCCGGCAATTATTCAATTGATTTTTTTGCATTTAAAAATGGAGAAAATATTGCGTCAAAATTAGACCTTACAGATTTCAGTTTTCAGACCAACAACTCAAACCCTGAAAGCCAAAATCCATATTGGATATTTCAAGTAGAAACCAATGTTATGCATATAAACTGTATCCAAGATGAAAATTAGCAAATCCATAGCAAAACAGTTTAAAAAATCAACGGGCAGACGCTACAACTATTTATGCTATGCACCCTTCAACACTTTGCGTTTTAATGAAGATGGAACTGTTACAAGTTGTTGCTTAAACACCGAAAGCATTTTAGGAAATATAAACATTCATAGTATTGAAGAAATTATACATGGAAAAGCACGTACAGCCTTGCAAAAGCGTATAAAACATCGTGATTTACCCAATGGATGTCGTTTTTGCATCAATGATTTCAACAATCACAATTTTAATGATGTTGCCAGCAAATGGTATCCTCCAATCCGCATAAAACACAACAATCCGGTTAACCTTGAATTTAAAACCTCTTTAAAATGCAATTTAAACTGTATAATGTGCAGCAATTCCTATCGTGTTAATAATAATCAAGAATCAAATTATTATGATTATGGGCAAAACTTCCGTAGTGAAATAAAAAAACTTATCCCAAACTTAATAAACACAACCTTTAATGGGGGTGAACCTTTAGTTATAAGTTTATATTACGACATTTGGGAAGATATTATTAAAACAAACCCAAATTGTTTAATTACTGTCCACACAAGTTTGTCAGTTTTACCTGAGCGATTTAAGCGCTTGTTAGAAAAAGGGAATTTCAGAATTGTGGTTTCAATTGATTCATTCATTCCTGAGGTATATGAGCGTATAAGAAGAAATGCAAAATATTCGGTCGTCAAATCCAATTTTGATTACATCCAGACAAAAATCAAAAATCCGCTCGGCTTGAATTTTTGCCCCATGATTAAAAACTGGAAAGAAATTCCGGAATTCATAAATTTTTGTAACGAAAACAATATTGAGTTTAATTTTTCAGTGGTATATTTCCCCTTTACAGAAAGTTTGTTTAATGCTGATCCGTCCGTTTATAGCGAGCGTTTGGCATATCTTAAAAGTGCATATAAAAACATTTCTGCTGGTAGTAACAACTCAAAATTTGAATCCTTTTTAAAACGCTTGGAGTATTATCAAAACCATGTGATTGAAAATCCTGAATTTTACATAAGCAAAGAAAAGCTCATCACTTACCTTGGCAAAATTGATGACACCAATTCTCTACTCAAAAAACAAATTAACATGCTTTCAGAACAAATTGAACCGGGAATTTATCTCAACCTTTTCAAAGCGTTCGGAAGAAATCATAAAAACAGAACAATTAATATCTTGACAGAAATGAATGATGAAGACTTAATTAAAAACACTCAAAGCTTAGAACGTAGCAAATATTACAATGCATAAGAAAATAAAACAATACAAAAAACAATATAGTCGTGGCAAGTACATTTGCATGGCTCCTTTTTACAATCTCACATTTTCATTTCATGGAGAAATATTACCCTGTTTTTATAATAAGCAATATGCCTGGGGGAAATACCACTCTGGAATTGACTACATGCAACTATGGAAAGATCAACACTTTAAAAATCTCAGGAAACATATACGCAAGAATCATTTTTCATATGGATGCCTTGAATGTTATTACCACATTCTTAACGAAAACCACAACTTCATTTATGCGGAAAGATATGAGACCGAATCGAAAAATCTCAGTCGAAAGCATCCTATAAGTTTAGAATTTCAAATATCCAATCAATGCAATTTCAGCTGTGTTATGTGCAATGATGAGTACTCTTCATCAATTTGCAAAAAACAAGGAATTTCAAATAACACAAAGTCAGGTTACGACAGCGCATTTCCTGAAAGCCTTATCCCCCTGCTAAAGCATGCAAAACGACTTGTTTTTTCTGGTGGTGAACCGTTTATTATTAAAGCTTATGATGAAATCATCGAGCTGAGTTTAAAATATGGGGAAAATCAAAAATTTTATTTTTCAACCAATGGATCAGCTATCAATGAGCATCAATTTGATTTTATCCAAAACCATCAAGTGGGAATTTCAATGTCTTTTGATTCGATAGATGAACAAACATTTAATCTGCTTACCGGCAGCAACGTTTTCTCAAAAGTTAAACGCAATTTGCTCAGATTAAAAGAAATCTACGAACAAAAAGCAGAGACACTGCATGTAAAGGTGAGTCCTATGCAACAAAATGCTCATACCCTCGCCGATACAATATCATTTCTTAATGACAATAATTTACATATCACATTTAATCATGTCAAATATCCTGCACAATGCAGTTTGTCTGAATTACATTCAAATGAGCTCAAAACAATCGTTTCAAAGCTTAAGCATATTAACTTAAAGGATACTACGGCAGTGCAAAAAGAAAATAAAGTCCATTTAGATAACTTAATATTTTATCTTGAAAAAACAGCAAAAACGGCAAAAGCGAGAGAAACAGAACAGTCCAACGGATTTGATGCTTATGAAGTACGCTTTATTTCGCAAATTAATCACTATCTTAAAACAATGAACCTAACAGAATTTAAAAATGCCGATTATATCCTCAACTTAATGTTTGGACATTTAAAAAACGATGTAGTAAGAGACGAGTGCATTCGCTATTTTTCTGAACTACCTGCTCATTGGTTGATATCAGAGCTTAGATTTCGTGAAACAAATCCTGACTTTGTCAAAAAAAGAGTAAATCAAGTGGCAAATGCATTTCGTGATAAACATAAAAACATGTGATAATAAATAAGATGTCAAAAGTTAAAAGAAAGACATACCGACTGTTGAATCGAAATCGTGGAAAGCATAAACTACTATGTCATGCACCATTTACATCTGTAAAAATCAGTATGGACGGACGAATTTCACCCTGCTGTAATAATCGAAGTATGGATGAACTTTATCCCAACAAAAACTTAATGGATATTTGGCAGGGTTCTATATTTAATACGTATCGAAAAAGCATTAAAAAACGAGAGTTTCCATCGGGCTGTGCAATATGCGAGGAAGCAATTAATAATCAAGAATTTAAAACCGTTAAACTGAGGCAATATGATCATTTATGGACGAATAATAACATGCCATTAAGTTTTGAACTTGCTTTAGATAACACATGTAATCTTGAGTGCATTATGTGTAATGGTCGTTATTCCTCATCCATACGTAAAAACAAAGAAAATCTGCCTCCAATAAAGTCTCCATTTAATGAAACCTTCAAGGAAGCATTTCGGGATTTCATTCCTCATTTAAAAGAAACGGTTTTTGCTGGTGGAGAGCCTTTTCTAATCCCGCTTTATTATGAGTTATGGGAGGAGATAATAAAGACAAACCCAGCCTGTGAAATATCAGTTGTTACAAACGGAACAATACTGAACGATAAAGTAAAAGATTTACTAAAGCGAGGAAATTTCAAAATTAATCTTTCCTTCGAAGCAAGCACAAAATCAACTTATGAAACCATTCGCAAAAACGCAGTATATGAAGTCGTGCTTGAAAACATGCGATATTTTGGGAAATACATGAAAGATAAAGGGAAAACACTTAACATTCCAGCATGCCCGCTAAAACAGAACAAAAGTGAAATACCCGCCTTAGTCAGATTTTGTAATGAAAACAATTACAGTCTAAATTTTGTACACGTCAATAATGCCTACAGCCAAGCCTTATTCTCTTTAAGTAAGGACGAGCTTAATAAGCTAGCACAGTTTTATCAATCTCAAGATTTTGAAAAGCAAGATACTTCCATTTCAAAAACAAACATCGATGAATTTAATGCCTTGATATTACGAATAAAGCAATGGGCTCATGATGCTGCTTTACGTGAAACAATGGCTCAAACATTTGACTTAAAAGCCGACAAAGTACAAACGATTAAGACTCAAATATTTGAGAGCGTTTACAACAGACTCAGTCATCCTGAAAAATCAGAAAATTCGGAACGCTTATTTCAAGATTTTAAACAAAAATTTGAAATAATAATAGATAAACTGCCTGAAAACTATAGGAGTAATCATTTTTATGAACAACTGAGTTCTTTATCGGCAGCAGTAATAATTAATGGAGTATTATACCATCACCCAGATGTAATGGTAGAAAAATGTATAGAGATATTTTATTATGGCAACAAAACTTAGTTTTTTTGGCTTAGACCGAATGTACCAGCAACATATTAATGAAATTTCTGAACAAAGGTCAAAAGCAGATATTTCAGGACAGTTTCTTTCCGGGGAAAATAGCATTTCTTTAGAAAACACGTTATCAGCTCAATTCAAACGAGAATATTCCATCACTGTCGGAAGTGGCACAGATGCATTATTCTTATCATTAAATGCATTAAAAATTCAACCCGATGACGAAGTGTTAATACCCACATTTTCATTTATTGCATCTGCCACTGCAATTACACGCACTGGTGCAAAGCCGGTGTTTGTTGACATTGATCCCAAAAATGCATTGATGGACTTAGCCGATGCAAAACAAAAAATCACCAACAAAACAAAAGCAATAATCTTTGTGGATTTATATGGTAATCTTCCCGATATTAAAGCATTGGAAGAATTTGCACAAAACCACGATTTAAAATTAATTGAGGATGCAGCCCAATCCATTGGTTCTTTTAAGACCAAAAGAGCTGCCGGAAGCATTGGTGACATCAGTATTTTCAGCTTTGACCCGACAAAACCTGTCCATGCTTTTGGAACCGGCGGCGCCATACTAACCAATGATAAAGAAATTGCACATTATTGCAAAGCCGCCCGTCAAAACGGGAAAAACCCCATAACCGGGAAATACGACCAATTTGGGATTAACAGCCGCATTTCAGAGTCACAAGCCGCACTAATTCAATGGCAACTCACAAATTTTAACAAACAATTGACCATTCGCAAGCAACTAGCAGAACGATATAGCTCCAATTTGAACAATTTACCATTAGAAATACTCATAAGCGAACAGTTTCAATATACCGGCAATTTTCACAAATTTGTAATTCGATCAAAATACAGAAATAACTTAAAACAACATCTCAACATACATGAAATCGAAACCCGCATACATTATTCAGAATGCTTATATGAACATCCTATATTAGAAAGATTTCAGACTCCTTGCCCGAATGCAGAAGCCTTATCGAAAGAGGTGCTTTCACTTCCTTTTTATCCGGAGCTGAGTATTGCTGAAATTGATTATATTTGTGATGTAATTAAGAATTTTTATTCATGATAATTGCAGGTGCCGGTGCTGCCGGGAAAGAAACTTTATATGGTCTTATATCAGATCGAAATGAAAATACGATTGTTTTTTTTGATGAAAACAATGGAATGAAATCCATTCATTTTTTAAACTCGCAATTTAAAGTCATAAATAAGCTCTCAGAAGTGGCAAAACACTTCAGTACCGACAATCGATTTTTAACATGCATAGGTCATCCAAGAATCAAAAAGAAAATTACTGAAAAACTAATACAACAAGGAGGGCAATTAGATAGGTTTATTTCTAGTTCTGCAACAATTATTGACAATGCAAGCATCAAAAAAGGTACAGTCATCCACCCAGGTTGCATCATTTCATTTAACACAATAATTGGTCAATCTGTTTCGATTCATGCAAATACAACAATTGGACACGGAATTAAAATAGGAGATTACTCAATGATTGGTCCAAATTGTGCAATTGTTGGTCCTACAGAAATCGGAAAGGGATGCTATATTGGTGCTGGTGTCACAATAATAAATGGAGTGAAAATTGGAGACAATGTGATTGTAAATGCTGGTGAAACCGTAAAATCTGACTTACCATCAAATAGTACATTTCCAATGTAAAAACGACGAAAAAGCTTATCACAAAACGTTAAAACCCTTTACCTATTTTTGACAAAATATAATACTTTCTAAAATTTGCTTTAGTCTGCTGCTCCAGAGTTTTTAGTTCTGATTCACTTAATTCATTTATGAAACAAGTCGGATCCTCAGCGAACACATCTCCGGTTAAATAATATGCCATTACACGACATCCACCACAAGTAAACCGATATCTGCAGGCGCCGCACTTTCCCTTGAGATATTCTCGATTGGTGAGTTTTACAAATAATTCCGATTTAAATAGGATATCCTTTAAAGGCGTTTTTAAGACATTACCACCACTAAGATGATCACCAAGTAATGGACAGGGAGCCACCTCTCCATCAGGGTTAATTCCGTAAAACGAGCCAACCCAACATCCAACAGAAGGATTTAAAGGAACCGTATCTTGACCTTCATCTTGCTTTGATTTTGCATAATAATCGGCTGGATTTAAAAAGAAAGGAACAAAACTCACATAACCCAAATGCGTAGAATTTAAGGCTGGATGCAATTTTGTTTTCAATGTGTTTTTATCAAACATGTAGGAGCGTTCACAAGTATTTCTTGGCGTATATGGTATGCGATTGAATGCCAAGCCAAGCGACACAATTCTATCAATTGTCTTCTGGAAATTGTCTGCATTAAAGCTCCCCATAGTAACAGCAACATTAATAGCAATACCCCGTGCTTTCAAACGCTGAACTAACGCTAAAGTGTATTCAATCGTAACTTGTCGGGTAATTTCATTTGCTTCATCAAAACTATTAATTCCAAGAGAAATCAATAAATTTGATCCCAATAAGCCTTGTAGCTCATCCAATTTTTTCTCAGTTAATAACAATCCATTTGAGGCAATTCCAATTCGAAATCCTAAATCATTCGCCAAGCGTAAAATATCCATCGCATCATCACGCATTAAAAACTCACCTCCGGACAAATCAAGAAATTTTGTACCTAGCGCTTTTGCAGGCAATAGGACTTTGTTTTTAATGTCCTCAAAACTAAAAACATCCTTAAATCCCTCTTTATTAGACCCACTGCTGCAATATGGACAATTCAAATTACAGCGTCTTGTGGCTTCAAAATATAATGTGTGATATTTCCCCTGCATGTTTTAAAAGTAATATTTTTGTTGATAGTAAGCAAAAAAATCTGATATTTGAATAAAGTTTTTCAACAGATGGGAAAAAACATGAGTCAAAAAATCATTGAAGCCCTACCGTATGGTAAAGCATTTCGTTTTGTGGACAAGATTACCGCAATCAATGACAGCGCTATAGCAGGGAGCTATCATTTTAATGCGAATTCTGAATTTTATGCCCATCATTTTATTAACCAACCACTTACGCCTGGCGTTCTTTTATTGGAGTGCATGGGTCAAGTTGGTTTAGTATCTCACGGAATTTATTTATTGGATTTGTTTGGAAAATCATTCTTTCCTGCTTTTTCACATGTCGAAGCGGATTTTTTAAAACCCGTGCCACCTGGGGCAGAAATAAAAATTTGCAGCAAAAAAATCTATTTGAGAAAACAAATGTTGAAAAGCGAAATCTTTTTATATCTAATAGATGATTCAGAACCGGCTGCAAGAGCCATTGCAATTTGTAATTTTATTGAAAGCAATAATTAGCACATGAAAAAACAAATAAACAAACAGCGTGTCGTAGTAACAGGAGTAGGTGTTGTATCACCTATAGGAACAGGAGTTGACGAATTTTCACGTAATTTATTTGATGCGTTTTGTGGATTGACGCATCAGCCAATTATGGAAGAAACCGGCTTTGCATGTCAGGTTGCAGGCATTCCAGATATTTCCAACTCACATTTACTACCATACATTGATGATTATGGACTCAAAAACAGCAGTCTTTTGTTGCAATATTCAATACTGGCCGGGTTAGAAGCATGGAAATCGGCCGGTTTTAAAATTCCGGAAAATCACAATAATGATGCAGATTATGACACTGGTTGTATCATTGGTTCAGGCATTGGCCCTCTCGATTTAATTAGCGAAAAACTCGTACCAAACACCGACCCAAAACGAAAGCGAAAATTACGCAGCACAATTGTTGAGCAAAGTATGCCTAACGCACCATCAGCACACTTAAGCATGGCACTTGGGCTGGGAAATCAGATAAGTTTCAATTCCTCTGCCTGTGCCACCGCGTCAGAGGCAATTATCACAGCAGCAGAACGGATTGCCAATGGTAAAGCCAAACGCATGTTAGCAGGTGGTGCTGAAAGTGTATCAACTCATGGTTGGATTGGCTTTGATATCATGCGTGTATTAAATCGAAGCATGAATGAAACCCCCAAAAAAGCGTCTTGCCCACTAAGTGAAAATGCTGCTGGTTTTATTCCCGGTGCTGGTGCGGGCATTTTATTATTGGAATCCTTAGACTCTGCTTTAGACCGAAATGCACCCATTCTCGCTGAAATATCCGGCACACATATTAATTCAGGCGGATTAAGAAACGGAGGAACAATGACAGCACCATCATCTGAGGCGGTGATAAAATGTGTACAAGAAAGCATTAAAGATGCCGAGATAAAAGCCTCTGACATTGATTACATCAATGGACACCTAAGCTCAACCATGGCAGATGTATTAGAAATACAAAACCTGAGCAAAGCCTTAGCACGTACCAAGGACAATTTCCCCCTTATTAATAGCCTGAAAGCACAAACCGGACATTGTATCGGGGCAGGTGGAGCCATAGAAACGATTGCTGCTATTATGCAAATACAAACCCAAAAAGTCGCTGCATCAATTAATAGCAAACCTCTACACCCGGAAATTGCGAAAATAATTGACGAAAAATCTGTCCCCGACAATGCAATTAATCACCAAATAAAACATGTACTAAAAACCAGTTTCGGATTTGGAGATGTCAATGCATGTATGATACTCAGCAAGTATTAATGTTTTAGTTCAAAAACCTGACTGTATTAACTAACACTATTTAAGCTTCAAAATCACGCAAAAGAAAAAAAGCAAATTTTTTTTCCGCTGAAATACTTTTTTTTGTACCTTACACAAAAATTTAAGCATGAACCAAGACATACTATCAAAAATTACAGAAATCCTCAAAAAATATAGTTTTGAGAAGAAAACATTAGCGAATATTAAACCAGAAATGAAGCTTATTGAGGATATCAAAATCAACTCTGCCAGAATTGTCGATATTGTATTAGATGTTGAAGAAGCATTTGACATAGAAATTGATGACGATAGCCTCGAGAATTTAATTACAATTAAAAATCTAATCGAAATAATTGAAAATAAAACCGAAGCAGAATGATTGTGATTGGAAATGATATCGTAAAACTATCTGACGCACAAAATAAACGAAGTTTTACACGTAAAGGAATTGAGAAATTCTTTTCTGTTGAAGAAATGGATTTTGCCACATCATTTCCGGATTCCAACCCACTTGAATGCCTTTGGGCAATGAAAGAAAGTGCTTACAAATGTTTGCTCAAATTCGGACACAACAAAGCATTCAGTCCGGCAAAATATAAATGCACAATCGTTCAGAAAAATAGCGTTTTCTATGCTGAGATTAATTACCAAGACAAGCGCTTTTATGCAAAATGCACTGAAGATGACGAATTTGTACGCTGTGTTGCCAGCAATAACAAGGAAATATTGAATTTCATTAAAAGTTTTCATATTGCATTAAATCGCAAAGAAAATCGCTCTGAATATATTACAAAAAAAGTGAAACAACTAGTTAAGCAAGACATTGTTTTTACAAAAAGTGAAAACAACATTCCATTTATTATTACGAAGGATGGGAAAAAGCAAATTGAAGTGAGTTTATCAACTGAAGGCTCCCTGAATTATGTTTCAATTTTACCCGAATGGATAAGCAATCAGCACTCAACGGCAAATAAATCTCTGTTTGCATATGCATAGACATCGTATAAACGTTGGAATCATTACGCACAATCACCAAAATACGATAAAAAAATGCATCGAATCTGTTTTCATGCAAAAAAAATCAGATCAGTTTCAAGTCATTGTTATTGATGATGCCTCTACAGATGAAAATCCTGAAATTTTAAAAAAATTACAAGCTAAATACAATTTTAAATTAATCAGAAATTCTAAAAACCTTGGGATTATCAAAACGGCAAAACTACTACACCAAGAAATTGATGCCACCTATTTCACATGGTTAGATGGCGATGATTACTGGACATATCCCGATAAAATCAAAACCCAAGTAGATTTTTTAGATCAACACCCTGAGTATAACGGATGCTTTCATGATGCAGAAATCATCCACGAAAGTGAATTTGACGAAAACAATATCCATCGCAGCCAGAATATTCACAAATTTTATTCGCAATTCAATCAGTATAAAACAGAAATTTTTCCTGAGGATATTTTGCAACGGATGATTCTTCCGACAGCATCATTGGTGCTACGAAGCGAGTCGCTCTCTGCATTCCCGAAATCCATTAAACTCCCCCACTCGCTGGCATGGATATTACATCTAGAAAGCATCAAAAACTCAAAATTTTATTACTTTAATGAACGCTGGTCCGTTTACCGGGATCATCCCGAGGGACATTCAAAAAAAAATGACTTAATTAGCTTCAAATTACACCACATTAACATTTTAAAAGCCTATCTTAAAGACGATTACTATCAAGGATACAAGCTTCATATCCTGCAAAGTATCGCATCAGAATATCAAAATATCCTTTATGCCTCAAAACTTGAGAAGCTTAATAAACAAACATTTGCAAACTATCTCAAAGCATACAAAACATATCAAAAACTCGCATTGCATGAAGAAATAAAAAGCTTTAAACGAAATTTACAGTAAGCATGTGTGGAATTAATGGCATCTTAAGCAGAACGGCAGCGATTGACACTAATCGCTTTGATACCATGCGCGACACCCTCACCCATCGTGGACCTGATGGCGCAGGAACCTGGCTTCATGAAAACCAACAAATTGCCTTCGGACATCGTCGGTTGGCATTTATGGATTTGAGTGAACAAGGCGCACAACCCATGAAATCAGTTGACGAGCAAATCATAATCACTGTAAACGGTGAAATTTACAATTATCCGGAGCTTAAACAGCAGTTAGAGCAAGCCGGGCATTGTTTTCAAAGCACATCCGATTCGGAAGTACTCATCCACGCATGGCAGGAATGGGAGCTCGATATGCTGGAAAAACTTAACGGCATGTTTGCATTTGCCTTGTGGGATAACCAAACACAGAAATTATTGCTGGCAAGAGATCGTTTCGGCATTAAACCTTTGTATTATCATCATTCGGAAAACCAAATAGCTTTTGCATCGGAAATCAAAGCCATTCTTAGCTATTTTCCGGAATTGAAAACCATCCGAAAAGCATCCATCGCTGATTTTTTCACCTATCGATATATTCCATCGCCACATACAATTTACCAAAACATCAATAAACTGGAACCGGGCAATTTTTTGCTCATCGAAAAGCAAGGAAAAACAAAATTCGGACAGTATTATCAAAAGCCAAAGGAAACATTGAATCTTAGTCAGAATGATATTACGGAACAACTTCACACGCTACTGAAGCAATCGGTTAAAATGCACACTCAAAGTGATGTTCCGATTGGCTCATTTCTGAGCGGCGGATATGATTCCAGTGCCATTGTACAGATGTTGCGCGAAAATAATTACACCGCCAACACTTTCAGTATCGGGTTTAAAAACTGGCAAAACTCTGAAGATCAATATGCAAAGTTAGTGGCCGATTATTTCAACATGCCACATTTTTCGCATAAAGCACGAAATGCTGATTTGGACTTGCTTCCTCAGCTTTTGTTACATTATGATGAACCCATTGCCGACATTTCCATTATCCCGACATTTCTTGTCAGCAAGCTGGCCGTACAACACAATAAAGCTGTGCTTTCCGGCGAAGGGGCCGACGAACTTTTTGCAGGATACACCTGGCATTACGAAAATCTACAAGCAAAAAATCCGTTTAACAGGATAGCACAAAAATTTAAAAAGGAAAATTCTCCTACCCCATTTTCTGTCGAAGCATACAGCCGTGCTATGGCAATGGGACATTTGAGAAATCCTGAATTACAGAATTTATTTACCGATGAATTTGCAAAAGAAATTCCGGAAGACAGTGATTGGTTTTATCAACAAGAAGCAGCACAAGACACCGGCTTAAATCGTTTTCGGAACATGGACATGCGCTGCTTTATGGGCGAATTGGTATTAACAAAAATTGATCGTGCCAGCATGGCAAATAGCTTAGAAGTAAGGGTTCCTTTTTTAGAAAACCAACTGGCTGACTTTATGCTTTCATTGCCGGAAAAAAGACTGTATAAAAAAGGCTACAAGAAATTTCAATTGTACGAAATCATCCGAGAACACATGCCCCAGGAAATTTTGCAACGCAACAAGCAAGGATTTGTCGGACCGGACAGATATTATCAAAATGCAAACTGGTACGAATCCCAAATAAATAATGCAAAAAGCTGCAATGACGGTATCATTCAAAAATCAGAACTACAATCCTATCTATCCCGACAAGAATACTGGAAACTCTGGAAATTTACTATATTTGAAACTTGGTATAAAACATGGATATAAAGAGAAATAAAATAAAACTTATTCATGCAATTGGTATCTTGATTTTCCATTTGGCAGTAACACTTTCCTGTACTAACAAACCGCAAACAGAGAACATCGAGTTTTCTTATGTTCAGGAAATAGAGTTTGACTCTGCAGTCAATCAAGTCATCATCAAAAATCCTACTGACAGCCTGATAAATATCCAACTCTACCTCAATGACAAATTCTGGTACTCGAAAGAGGACATTCTTTCTGCGGTTGAAAAAATTGAAACCGACAGTTTGCCCGGCCTACCCGTGGATGCAGCTAAAGCCATGGCATTTGTGATGCAAAACACATTTCACTATCAGGAAATACATTTAGATAAAATATATGCTTATCAGCCTCTGTATTTGCTGAATTCCTGGGGCGGGGCATTATGCTCTCATCGAAATTCAGCGCTGGCACAAATCTGGAAATGGCAGGGATACGAGGCGAGATGCATACAGTTAAATGCACATGTTGTTCCTGAAATATTTTATGATGAAAATTGGATGATGCTGGATGCTGATTACAACACCTGGTTTTTAACTGAAACGGGACAAATCACCGATTTTACCATTTTGGGAAATCGAATAGAAACATTTGAAATGCAAACTAATCCGGAAATTGCTTCTTTGATGTGCGCTTTGAGCCGGTTTGAGCCCGAAGGCTACTATCAGCATTATAAAGGCGATCATGAAAACCGCATTGAACCATGGTTTATCGAAGACATTCCGGAAATTGAGCTATATTTATCAGTACCAGTGAAAGCAACAATTAGGATTCCATCCGATAAGCATCCGCAATACGGACATTATCAACTGGGAGAAATGCATATCCCGAATTATTATTCAGGGTCAATAATTACTCCTTTTGCCATCTTTTCATGCCAATGCGATACAATTTATCATGAGAATTTCCAATTCGTGCAAAACCAAATCAATCCGCCAGGAAATTATTTCATTGAAGGGGAAAATATCCGTATTGAATTCCTCATCAATCCGGTAATTTTTGCTGATCCGGTGCAAAGCCTACGCATAAAGAAAGATAAATCAACGAAACTCAGCATAGAAACAGCTCATGACCCACTCACAGACATCTCTGCTATTCATTTGAGAGAAGCCTTGCTACGTATCCAGAAAATTTACGCCCAAAACCCGCCAATTGTGAATGATTTCACTAAGCCTGAGCTTTTTCAAATTCAAAGCAATGCAGATTTCACTGCTTGTTTTAACGAAATCATGCAAATTGACAGCAGCACAATGCCTGACAGCATAAATACCAAGCTGACCCATTTTTTTGATCTTCTGGAACAGAACGGGCTGGAAAACAAATTCCGAAACAAACTCAAAGGTAAACCAAACAATTGTATTAAAGTAAGTTACTTAATTTATTTTCTGCCGGTTGAGTATTATGATGCAGCACTTAGGTTGCTGTGATGAAATACGATTAAGAAACGAATAAGAAACTAAATTAATTCATCTTAACCTTATTTTCCATCAAAATTTTGTATTTTTATTCCTTAAAATCAGTTGAATGAATTATTTTGTGTTTGTTGTTTGTGGTAGTCGGGAGCATACCGACACGCTGAATTTTAGTTTAAACTATCTGAAACATTTCAGTCGTGCTAATATCCTTGTCATCACGGATAACAGCAGAAATGAAGCAAAGATTGAACATGATACTATTATTGATGTAAAAACGCCGGAGCATTATTCACATCACGAAGCATCTATCTTTTTAAAAACATCCTTGCATCGTTATCTTGACATGACAGCTGAGGATGAATTTTGTTATCTGGATTCTGATGTTGTAGCAGTTGCAAATGCTGTGGATGAAATATTTAAGTTGAAACCTGCCCCCGTGTTATTTGCTCAAGATCATGACCATTTTGACAGTTTTAGTCCCTATGCTTTAAATTGCGGATGCTTAGAAAAATTTAATGCGTCAATTCAGAATTTAAGTAAAAAGTTGGACAGTTTATCGCCTGATTTTAAGCATCAAGACCCTTATCGTCAAGAGGCAGAACGCGAGTTAATGGATGCTTTTGACCGCATGAAAAAACAGCCGGCTAAGCATTGTTTTCAACTCCTACAATACGGATTAAATCGCTTTATTTTACCAAGAAAAAGTTTCCAATTTGCAAAATCATTTCGCTTTCAAAAAGACAACCTAGCCTGGTATAATAAGGCAGGAAAAATCATCAGTTTTGATTATCCCCGACTAAGTGAAAAACTTGCCAAAACTCATGGTATAGCGTACGACAAAACAACACAAAACTGGAAAAACCAAACCGGCAAACATTTCTTCACTAAAACAATATCCTGTCCGCATTTACGGGAATACATTAAAAATAAATATGTCATTAAAATCCCTGCAAAATGGCGACACTGGAACGGTGGTGTATTTCGTTTTAATCAAAAATCAGCTGATTTTTTAGACACTTGGCATAAATTGACTATCGACGAATTCAACAAACCATACACAAAAACCCGCGATCAAGCGATGCTAGCCGTGACAGCGTGGAAATTTGGCATTCAAAACATGAAAACCTTAGCAGTAAAATTTAATTTCATAACAGAATACAACAATCCGGCAGTAGCATGGCATGCAGAGAAAGGATACACGTACGACCGGTTTAAAACCAAGTTTGCACCCGCATTTCTTCATATTTATCATCATTGGGGACATGAAGGATGGTCAATTTGGGACTCACTCACTAATCAATTGGAGGATGGAGCTACTAACCAGAAATAAATTTCGCAATCAGCTTGCGCGGGGAATTCGATTTTTCAATCAATTGCGAAATCATCCCCAGCAATATACTGATTTTAACAAAACACGACCTTTAGGGCCAGGGAAAGCTGCTTGTTACGCTCCATTCAGCAGCATGTACATAGCATCAAATGGTGATGTAAGAGCTTGTTGCATGAATACAGAACAGATTTACGGGAACTTAAAAAATCAAAGCTTGAATAAAATTTGGAGTTCTGAAACCCGCAAATCGCTTTGCAAAGCTTCAGAGCAATACAATTTGCCGTCAGGATGTCAAGTTTGTATTGAAAATTTTGAAAACGGAAATGCGGCAAACAGCACGGCAATCCTGTATGATCAATATCGCACTAAACATAAATATCCACAGCGCATTGATTTTGAGCTAAGCCTTGCCTGTAATTTTGATTGTCGAATGTGCATGTTTTCATCGCATCAAAATCAGGGGAAAAAACCACACTCAACATGCAGATTTGATGATAAGTTCATCCAGAAATTAAGGCCTTTTTTAAAACAGGTAAAATTAGCCGGCTTTTATGGTGGGGAGCCATTCTTAATTCCGATTTATTACAAAATATGGGATAAAATTCAATCCATAAATCCCAAAGCATTTATTACCGTTCAAAGTAATGGGAGTATATTAAATGATAAAATTTTAAACTATTTGGAAAAAGGGAAATTTCAAATTAATTTTTCCATTGATTCTTTACAAAAAGATCGATTTGAATTTATTCGAGATAAAGCAGATTTTGATCAAGTGATGAAAAACTTCCGGATTATTAATAAAATCTCTCAAAAAAATAAGCTGATACAATCCATTGCTGTTTGTCCGATGAAGCAAAACTTGAATGAGATGGGCGACTTGGTTGAGTTTGCAAACAAACATAATACTTTAATTTACTTCAATTCAGTGGATACTGAAGGCTTTAGAATTTCGGAGCTTAATAAAAATGAACTAAGACAACATATAAAAAAGCTTGCAAGTCAAACAATTGATGACAAAACAAGAATAGGACGCATTAATTATGAACGGTATCAAGCACTCATTAAATCACTTGAAAGTACTTTAAACACCATTGAACTACAAGAAAAGAAACGAAATACCCATCATCAATTCAGCAATGAAAGCTTCATTAATGTATTGCTTGAAAAACTGAACTCTAAAACAGATAAAGCAGCAGTTCAAAAACTAAAAAGTGTAAACCCAAGCCTCCCGGAAGACTTTACATTAAATGCAGAACAAGTAGAGCAATTAGGCTCAGTGCCTGCTCATAAAATCAAGGAATTCGTACAAACACATACCGAGTCTGAGTTATTACATGCATTCAATAATTTTCTTAAAACCGGAAACTTTATAAAAAAGCAAGCATAAACGCAGGATTTTATTTGTATTTTTTCGATGAAAAAAATAAAACACATAACAAAAATCATCATATTGGGCTTTATCGGGCTTCATCTGCTTGGTCTGACAGGAGTGATTCTATATTACAAAAACACAGGCTTCATCTCAGAAATTACCATTACTGCAAATAACAACAATCAATTTTCAATAAAGACACCACTCAATAATGAGATTCACATTTCGAACAATACAGATGAGATACTGATAATTCATAAACGTCCCATTAAATCAATCTACCTTATTAATGCTGAAAATAATCACAAAAAGATTGACTTATTGCAAGACAATAAAACGAAACAAACTTCAGGAGTAAACTTTAAAAAAGAGAAATCAATTTGGGGTTTATGTCAATTCGTTAACGCATTAAATCTTCATTTTATTTGGTTAAGTTTTTTAGGACTATTTGTTGTCTTAATGTACTTTGTCAATCAAAAGGAAATAAAAAAAGCCTATCAAAAACACAAATACAGATATTTCAAAAAAATCATCAATAAAAGCGCTAGCAAGCATTATGTGAAATTGCTAAATGAATCCGGGGGAAACCCAAAACAAAATCTCATCTTAAAAATAGGGCTTACGCTTTATTGCGCCTCCCTATTTTTTGGCGTTGGCTCATACAATATTCAACAAGATGAAAGTGGCAAATGGCGGGCATTGGTTGCACTTGAAATGAAATACTCAGACAATTATATTACACCCACATTAAATGGCGAATATTATTACAATAAGCCACCATTATTTAATTATTTTTTAGTTCCTTTTGTGGACTCCGAGGAAATGCTTGAATTCAAATTAAGAAGCGTAAATTTAATTTTTATTTTGGCATTAATTTTTCTTAGTTTTCTGATTGCGAAAGCTCAATTACCAC
This sequence comes from uncultured Bacteroidales bacterium, assembly GCA_964407055.1. Taxonomy (GTDB): domain Bacteria; phylum Bacteroidota; class Bacteroidia; order Bacteroidales; family ML635J-15; genus JAQIBY01. Next base: position 29,089 of record CAYOUD010000006.1, read on the forward strand.
AAAGGTATGCTCTGATTTCAAGCTTTATTTTCGCATTTTCACCACTTATAATTTTCGTCCAATCATTGCGCATATCAATTGATCCGTTTTTTGCAGTTTTACTTGTAAGCCTATTTTATGGTAACTACCACTGGTTTAAGAAATCAAAAACGCTTAACCTTTTTATTTTTGGATACTTTATTACGGCAATTGCATTCTTGACTAAAGCATATCCTGCCATTTACTTTCAATTCATTTCTCTTATTTCACTGGCATTTGTTTTCAAAAAAGTAAAGCTATTATTTTCATGGAAACACTTACTAGGAATCACTGTTTTTGCCGCAGTTATTGGAACTTATGTATTGCTCTATCAATCCATAAACAACGATTCTTTTTGGCTGTTTGAGCTGTTTAGTGATGTCAATTACAAATTGGACATTGGGCTTCAAAATAAAACAGAAAATCTTTTGACATTTTGGGGGAAATCCATGATTGCATATCCCATTCTCTTTCTTTTTCCGCTCTTATTTCTCAAAAAAATCCGTTATCACTTAATAAGAAACAAATTTGATTTTTATAGCATACTACTTTTTGTTGGTGGATGCCTTCCATTTTTAACCGGCGATTATTACCCACAATACATACTCATGCTGATTCCATTTATCACAATTCCCCTTATCAGATATCACACGCTTATTTTCAATTTCACACTTACCCAAAAGTTTTTTCTAATTGTTCTTAGTGGTGGATTTTTGTTGCTTGCCACCTTGATTAATCAAGCAAATTTATTCGTATATGGGTGCTTATCCATAATACTATTTATCCTTTTCTCTGGATTCATCATTTTTAAGCGTGGTACGTACTATACTGTACTTTCAAGCATGATGCTTTTTTTAATCATTCGACAGATTTTCATTTTCACTCCTATCATTAAAGACAAAGATGAATATGCAAACATCAAAGCCGATGCAAAACGCATAAAAGAGAAAACTGGAAACGACCAAGTCCACCTATACCCTAATAATCAATCGGTTAATTACGCCAGTATGTTTTATTTAACCTACCATAATCAAGCAATTATACCAATTGATAGTATCTTAAAAAATCAGAATCACCATTACTTATCGACAAAAAATCACATCCCAAACTCCGCAGTAATTCTTGATAGCATTTCACAAAAAGCAAGTTACCAACATCCCAATCCTTATGGGGAGTACACCTTCAACAATGTCTTATATTTATTCAGATTAAACAACGAAACAAACTAACAAGAAGTGATTTAGCAATGCATTATGATAAATACAAATCGGAGATAGCAGTTTGCATGAATTTATTTTATATATTTACTTACTCTGTTAAAGTCGATTAATATTAATGAAACCGGTAAGCCCAGACAATAGCATTTCTATTCTCATTCCCGTTTATAATGAAACGGAAAGCTTAAGGCCATTGCTTGATGCGATTGAAAGCAACACGCAATCAATTGCAGAAAGGATGGAGATTGTTTTTGTTGACGATGGCAGCACAGACGGCTCTTACGATTTATTAAAGGAGCTATGTGAAGAAAAATCAAATGTAAAAATTATCAGGTTTCGCCGAAATTTTGGTCAAACCGCTGCAATGGCAGCAGGAATTGAGTATTCCACAGGAGATATTCTGATTTTCATGGATGCTGATTTGCAAAACGACCCCGCTGACATCCCGGCACTAATTGATAAGCTAAACGAAGGCTATGATGTTGTAAGCGGCTGGCGCAAAAACAGAAAAGACAAATTGTTTTTAAAAAAAATTCCATCGGCACTTGCAAATTCATTAATTCGAAAAATCAGCAAAGTAAAAATTCACGACCTAGGTTGTTCACTAAAAGCATATCGCAGAGTAATCCTAAAGGATGTCAGTTTATATGGAGAAATGCATCGATTTATACCTGTCCTTGCAGCACGTATCGGAGCGAAAATTACGGAAATACCGGTAAATCATAATCCACGCAAACATGGCAAATCCCATTATGGTTTAAACCGTACTTTTAAAGTCCTGCTTGATTTAATTACAGTGCAATTTATGAGATCGTTCAGTACAAAACCGATTTATCTCTATGGCGGATTTGCACTAGTCAGCTTGCTTTTGGGTGGATTATCCGGACTTTCAGTGATCTTAATGAAGATTTTCTGGGGAACAGATATGACAGGGAATCCAATGCTTTTATTAACTGTTTTATTTATTTTAATTACAGTAATTTTAGCATTAATGGGTATCCAAAGCGAAGTGTTAATTCGCATCTATCATAAACAAGGCAATGCAAAACAATACTACATTAAAGAAATGCATAATATTAATAATCCAGAGAATGAAGACACAACTTCGACAGGTATAAATGACACGCACTAAGACAAATCAAATATTGCTTTTAAATCCACCGGGAATTAAAATGTATTTCCGGGACTACTATTGTGCAAAAGTATCCAAAGCAAATTATTATTATCATCCGGTTGATCTTGTGTATCTGAGCGGCACACTAGCTGAATTCGGAGAAGTATTTGTCATTGATGCAATCGCTGAAAACATCTCAACAGAAATTTGTACCAAACAAATCACAAATCTAAAACCAAATGTCATCGTTTTTTTAAGCTCAGCTCCCTCCTATGCCGAAGACATGACATTTATCGGGGGGCTAAAAAAAACCTTACCCTATTGCAAAATCATTGCTACGGGAGATATTTTCAGAGATTTTAGAGAAAACGCATTAACTGAAAATCCATTTTTGGATGCAATTCTTCTTGATTTTTCAACTGATGACATTTTAACCTATTTGAAAAACCCATCAAATGAAATTATTCCTAATATTATCTACCGAACTAGCAACAAAATTATTGGAGGGAAAGAAAAACATGGCAATGGTGAATGGGATGTTCCTTTACCACTATGGGAAAATTTCAATTTAAAAGCTTACCACTTTCCATTTGCACAGCGAAAGCCTTTTGCAAGTATTCTTACAGATTTTGGGTGTCCGTACTCATGTGATTTTTGCCCAGTTAGCACGCTTGGTTTTAAACTCCGACCAGTGACGGATGTCATCTCAGAGTTAAAAATATTAAATAGTCTGGGAGTTAAAGAATTATACATCCGAGACCAAACTTTTGGGGCCAATAAAACCCGCACACATCAACTGCTGGATGCAATTTGTGATTCCGATTTTAAGTTTTCATTTACTGTATTATCCCGAACCGATGTTTTAGACGATGCATTATTAAACAAAATGAAAAAGTCCGGATGTCATACTGTAATGATTGGTATTGAATCAGCAAATGACGAAATATTGCAGAAACACAAGAAAGCAATCAAAACTTCAGAAACCTATCATGCGATAAAAAAAATTAAAAAGGCAGGTATAAAAGTCGGAGGTTTTTTCATGCTTGGATTTCCCGGCGAAACCGAGGAGTCAATCATAAAAACATCAAAACTCGCATGTGAACTCCCATTAGATTTTGCTTCCTTCAATATTGTGTCACCACGTTTTGGAACAACATTTCGCAATAATGCGATTGATGCAGGTTTAATTGATTCTGAAAATTTTGAAGCAGAGTCATCTGAAAGTATGCCAATATGGAAACATCAGAAAATCAGCAACAAAACACTTCTATCACTCAAAAGAAAAGCTGTCAGAAAGTTTTATTTGCGACCAAAATACATTATAAGAAGGATATCTAGCGTATCAACAATTTATGAAGTAACAAATCTAGTTAAAGAGGGCATAACAATAATTAAGAAAAACATAAAATGAGAATCGCACTTATACAATGTCCTGCGTGGGTTACACACTCTCCACCATACGGATTGGCAGTAATATCCTCAGAATTAAAAAAAGACAATCATTCGATTAAATGTTTCGATATTAACATAATGCTATACAATAAATTTGCAAATAACTCAAGACGAGATATTGCGAATATGTGGAACACAGAAAACATTGACGATTTCTGGACTTGTGAAGAAAATGTAAAGATGATTATCAAAGATTCAAGTGTCTCTATCAATGAAACAATCAATGATTTAACACAATTTGATCCTGAAATAATCTGCTTTTCTGTTTATTATACATCATACATTTTCTCCCGTAAATTATCTATTTTAATCAAAACACACATTCCCAAATGCAAAATCATTTGGGGTGGACCTTATTGTTTTGAATCTTATGGTAAATGGAAAGAAACCGTAATTTACATTGATGAAGTAGATGTAATATGTAACGGTGATGGAGACAAAGATATTGGAAATCTTATTTTACAATACGAAAAAAACAGAGAGTTCACGGAAACGGAAGGCTACTTCATAAGAAAAAAAACAGATACGGAAAATTTAGACATTGGGGTTGCTATTTCAGATATTAACAAAATACCTTTTGCAGACATAAACATTTTCGATAAGGACTCATACTCTTGGGATTTTCTCCCCATAATTGTTAGCAAAGGGTGCTTTAACCGATGCACTTTTTGCAATGAGCATTTGGCACATTTAAAATACCAATTTCGAGAACCCGAACAAATTATTGCTGAATTAATTCTACAAAGAAACAGAAATCACAAAATAAGATCTATCTGGTTTACTGGCTCTAATATTATTGGAGACATTCAAAAATTAAAAAAACTATGCAATTTAATAATTGACAAAAAACTCAATATCTCATGGGTATCTCAACTTTCAATTAATAGAAATTTAACAAAAGATCTTTTTTACTTGTTCCAAGAATCAGGATGCAAACAGCTTATTTATGGTATTGAAAGTGGGAGCAACAAAGTGCTGAGACTAATGGACAAAAGATATACCGCAAAAGAGGCAAAAACCATTTTAAAAAACAATGCTGAAACTTCAATAGGTTTTACATTTAATATTATTGTAGGATTTCCAGGGGAAAGTATTTGGAATTTTGCAGAAACACTATTTTTCGTTAAACGATTTCAAATATATGACATTCAGCCATCAGTTGCTACATGCAAAATTCTTGAGAATTCAAGAATTAGAAATCATTATAAAGATTATAACATTTCGAATCCAAAACTAAAAGAATGGAAAACCAATGATGGCAAAAACACAATACAAACAAGGAATTTACGATATAGGCTCACAAAACAAATATATGAATCAAAAATACTAAATTTATACTTCATTCCTTTGAAACTTCATAATCACTACCTCTATATTGCAGAAAACGAAAATAAAAGTATTTTGGAACAGCTGTTTAAATGGACTACAAAGAAATCAGGATTTGCCTTGTTTTATTTTTCGTATCTACTATTTTATTTTTGGCTACCATTTGTTTTCATCAAAAGTTTAATTGTACAAAATAAATCTGTGAATCAACACAAAAAAATGTCAAGTAATAGCATAGAGCAGATAAAGAAAAAACTCATTACTGCTTTACTTGAATATTACAGCAATTCAAACAATGATAACTCTACAAATCAAGAATTCATAGATATAAGAATAGCAAAATTTTTAGAATTATTCAATCAAGCTCTTGAAGAGAATAAAAAAGACATATTTAACAATATAGATACAAATCTAATAAAAACTATTGCCGAGCATATCGAGAAAAATATCAAAAAGGAAAAGCTTGTAAATTAATACAACAGACAATCTAAACATAAAAGAATCCTATTGTTAATTTGGCAAAACCAGTCATGTCAAATACGAGTGCGATTAAATATTTTAGAGAAATTGAGGATGTATATCTGAAACTATATGACCCACATCATCTTAAAACATAACCATTTACTTTAACCCGAAAAATTCACCGCAAATAGTTAGATGTTAATACCGATTGTGAATCA
>CAYOUD010000007.1:0-34352 GCA_964407055.1 uncultured Bacteroidales bacterium
TTGATTCACAATCGGTATTAACATCTAACTATTTGCGGTGAATTTTTTGGGTTAAAGCGATTTAATGTGTCGTTCTTTTTTACTTTCGTAGATATCGTGAATGTTAATCATGATTCCGGTTTCTTCAACTCCGCCGAAATGCGTGTTGTCAACGGTTCCGAAGCTTTGCATTGATGGAGATAAATTCATATATGCATTAAATAGTGGGGGAATATTTTCACCGAGTACCCGCACTTTTTGCGAAAGCATTGCATAGTCTTTTTGATAATTATCACCTTCAAATCGTTCTAAATCAGCTCTTGTTGGTGTAAAAATGGGGTCTTTCGCTGTCATGAGCTGGTTTTTGTTCGGAAAATACAAGTGCAAAAAAGTGAGAATCATGCTTCTTGCATTAATATCAAATTGCTTATACATGGTGATTTTACCAAAGAAAAATTTCATCTCAGGATTTATTACAATCAGTGCTCCAAGTCCGTCCCACAGATTGTCCAATGCATAAAGCCCTTTTTTGCGATTATTCTGAAATTGATAGCGGGGTTGCACAAACGATCTGCCTAGTTCAATGGTATGCGGAAGGTAATCGCGAATAAATTCATCTGAAAAATCGAATAATTGTGTCGTTGCCAGTAAGTTTTTATAATCATGCACAATATCCTTGCCGCAAATGTATCGATAACCTCCAGTAATTTCCTGATCTTCTGGATCCCAAACAATTAATTGTGTGTAAGAAACATCTGTAGTGTCATACTTGTCGATATCACAGGCTTTTCCTGTTCCACCACCGGCTTCCCGGAATGTAACCTCTCTAAGCCTGCCGATTTCCCGTAAAACATTGGGTGCATTTTCGTGATTAACGACATAAAGCTCAGACTTTCCGTAATTTGAATTTCTGAGAAAGCGTTCTTTTGTTAATTCAGAAACTAATAATGATTTGTCAATCGGTGGAATTATGGTTTCCATTGAATTTCTTTTTTGCAAATTTAATAAATTAACCTTTATTTTTTGCTCTGCATCGAATATACTTGTTTGCGAATATCGTCAGCCCAAGCTTTATGCGATTTCGATCGATCAAATTGAGTATATGATACAGGCTTTCCAAAATGTAAACAAATAGTAGCGCCTCTTTGTTTTAAAACTTCGCCAGGTAAAAAAATCATTTCCACATTAATCCTGATACCCAGCCATTTGCGAAGATTTGCAAGATTGTAGAAAAAGTTAGAATTCCGCCCTTCAATATATACCGGAATCACATCGCGTTTTGTTTGTATCGACTTAGTAATAAAGGTTTTTTTCCAATCTAAATCCTGAATTTTGCCCTTAATTTTTCTGGATGCCAGTCCGGCCGGGAAAATTAAAATCTGAGCATCAGATTCAAACGTTTCATTTAAAAGCTGTATGTTTTGTTTCTGTTGCGCACCAAATTTGTTAATCGGAACAAAGAGAGAGCGCATGGGTTTCAGCTCCATTAAAATGTCGTTAACCGGAAATTTTATATTTGGAAAATGACTGCCTACAACTTTCATAAAAACATGACTCTCAGTGCCTCCCATTGGATGGTTTGCTGCAAATATAAATCGACCTGAAGCTTGGATATTCTCTTCTCCGTATGTCTTTATTTGAATGTCAAATTCATTTAAAAATGCTGTTGACCAGTCTAAACCCTCTTTGCCGTGATGACGACGTAATAAATCATTGAGAAAATCCTGATGGACAATCCGTTTTAATAACGAAACTACAAATCTCGGGACCTTGCGTCTTCCTGATTTATTTCTCAGAATCTGATCCAAATCAATTTGGAGTGCTTCAGTTTTTTTGTCCTGACTTGTCATGCTTTTAAATTTTACCAAAAATACAAATCTTCTCCGGTTTATGGAAATCCTCATGCTATTCGTGACATAATAACGCATTTCACTAGTTCTGAAACAGTTCAAAATGAAAAAGTTATCAACAAAATGGGAAATTATGGGAATTTGTGGTAAGAAATGGGAAATTATTTTTACTTTTACAGTTCAAAGTATAGCGACTTGAAAAATGTTTGTAGGTGAACACATAGTAAAGCTTGATGCACGCAGTCGTGTGCTTTTCCCCGCTGTCTTAAAAAGGCAGATGAAAGGGGTAGAGGACAAGGGCTTCGTGCTAAAGCGGGACGTTTTTGAACAATGTCTCGTGTTGTTTCCTATGGCTGAGTGGGATAGGCAAAATTCCATTTTGCAAAAACGGCTTAATCCTTACAATAAGGAGCATGCAGTATTTATGAGACAGTTTTATCGTGGAACGGCAGAATTGTTTTTAGATGCAAACAACCGGCTCCTTTTGCCAAAACGCTTAATCACTGAGATTAATGCAGAGAAAGACCTTGTTTTTGCAGGACTTGATAAAAAAATTGAAATCTGGGCATTGGATTCATGGAACAACATGAGCCAACCAGATGATTTCGGGTCGCTTGCTGAAAAATTATTGGGCCAATCTGAAAATCTCTTTGATGACAATGAAATATCATGAAGCTGTTTTATTAAAACCCTCTGTTGATGCATTGGACATTGTTCCTGATGGAATCTACGCTGATTTGACTTTTGGTGGAGGTGGACATTCAGCGGAGATTTTGTCCCGACTGAATCATGGTCGTTTGTTTGGATTTGATCAGGATCAGGAAGTCCTGGTAAATCAATTGGATGATTCACGTTTTCAGCTTGTTATGGCAAACTTTCGTTATGTTACCAATTTTTTGCGCTATTACGACGCATTTCCTGTGGACGGGGTTTTGGCAGATTTGGGAATCTCATCCCGACAGATTGATCATGATGCAAGAGGGTTTAGTTTCCGCTGGGATACACAACTGGATATGCGAATGAACCAAAATGCTGAGCAAACTGCTGCTGATATTGTGAACGATTACAGTCAGAATGAATTGCTTCGTGTTTTTCGTGAATACGGTGAAATTAAATCGCCTGTCGCTTTTGTGAAACATTTGGTCAAAGCTCGTCAGAATCAAGCGGTAAAAACCACTGGTGATTTAGCAAAAATTGCATCAGATCATGTGTTGCCAGCAAAACGAAATAAATTCCTAGCACAGGTTTTTCAGGCGTTGCGAATTGAATTGAATCAGGAAATGCAGGCCTTGGAAGAGATGTTGATCCAGATGGCTGATGTTATTCGTCCGGGCGGAAAGTTGGTGGTTTTGTCTTATCATTCCTTAGAAGATCGCATGGTGAAAAACTTGATGCGTTCCGGAAATCTGGAAGGTAAAATTAATAAAGATTTCTATGGAAATGTTGAGAGTCCCTTTAAGCAAATCACCCGGAAACCCATTGTTGCAAGTGATGAAGAAATTGAAAAAAATCCGCGAGCACGCAGTGTGAAAATGCGTGTGGCAGAACGAAAATAATTGTGGCTGAGAAAAAGGAAAAACAAAGGAGAAAGCTCGATCCTAAATTGCGCGAAAATGCCAAAGCAATTTTGGACGGTAGCCTGTTGATGAAAGACGTTGTCATCAATCAGATTCCCTTTATCATTTTCCTCGCTGTATTGGCATTAGTTTTTATTGCAAACAGATATCATGCAGAAAAAGTCTTTGTCAAAACCGAAGAAACACGAAAAGAAATTCGCGAGTTGCGATCTGAAAAAATTACCGTGCAGTCGATGTTGATGTCAAAATCCAGACAGCATGAAGTGTTAAAACGATTAGCCGAATATGAGTCTGATCTGACAGTATCTGATGAGCCTCCTGTTAAAATAAATTACTCAGAAGAATGAAGCCTGAACAAAAACAAATTATGTGGCGTATCAAGCTTGTCTATGTTGTCGTAGGCTTGCTTGGGCTGCTTGTGTTTGGGCGTGTCATTGTATTGCAGGCTTTTACGGATCGTAAAGAAATCGAAGCATTAAGCAAACAGGTTGTCCGCGAAAGCATTATTGAGCCGGTGCGTGGAGATATTTGTGCCCATGACGGAAGAATCCTTGCGACTTCTGTTCCGTATTATGAAGTGGGTTGGGATCCGAACTGTGATCCCATTACTGATAAAATTTTTCGTGAAAATATTGATTCCCTTTTAATTTGCTTGTCGCAGATATTGGGGAAAGAAACTTTATACTATCACCAAAAACTCCACAATGCCAGAGACAAAGGGAGCCGATATGTGCAATTAAGTTACAGTGCAAATTACGATCAATTAAAGCAACTGAAAACTTGTCCTATTTTCCGTAAAGGACGTTTCAAAGGTGGGTTTGTTTATTTTCAACGAAATGAGCGTGAACATCCGTTTGGAGTGCTGGCAAAGCGGACAATTGGTACGGTTAAACAAGGCGGACGAAATGGTGTGGGATTGGAAGATTTTTTTGATAGAGAGTTGAGAGGAGTTGAAGGATTTGCCGTTAAACAAAAAGTTGCAGGGAACTTGTGGATGCCGATTAATGACGGGAAAGAAATCGAACCGCAGGATGGACTGGATTTGATTACAAGCATTGATATTCGCATTCAGGATGTTGCCGAAACGGCATTGGAAAATCAACTCAGAAAACACAATGCCGATCACGGTTCTGTGGTTGTTATGGAGGTGCAAACAGGCGATGTGTTGGCAATTGCAAATCTGAAAAAAACAAAAAATGGCATATATTATGAAGCCTTTAATTACGCCGTTGGTGAAGCTACCGATCCGGGATCTACGTTTAAATTGGCTTCTGTAATTGTTGCACTTGAGGATAATGTTGTTTCCCTTGATGATATCATCGAAACAGGCAGAGGTGTATATTATTATTTTAATCACCGCATGGTTGATTCTCACGAAGGCGGTTTTGGAACCATCAATTTCCAAGAAGCCTTTGAAAAATCTTCAAACGTCGGAATATCCAAAGTAATCTATGAAAATTACAAAGACAGACCTGAACATTTTGTAGATCGTCTCTTTAAGCTTGGGCTAAATCAAACCGTCGGTGTGGATATTCGTGGTGAGGCTGAGCCGCTAATCCGCTATCCGGGAGATCCGAAATGGAGTGGGATTTCATTACCACAAATGGCCATTGGATATGAAGTGCAAATCACACCATTACAAACGCTGGCATTTTATAATGCAGTCGCAAACAACGGGAAAAAACTAAAACCGCGTATTGTTAAAGCGTTATCATACCGTGGGGAAATCGTCAAAGAATATCCCGTAAAAGTAATTAACCCTTCCATTTGTTCAAAACCTACCATTAAAAAGGTACATAAAATGTTGGAGGGAGTTGTTTTGCGCGGAACAGCAACAAATCTGCAAACTGATAATTATCGAATTGCAGGAAAAACAGGAACAGCACAAATCAATTATGGTCAGGCTAATAAGAGACAGCATTATTTGTCCTCTTTTGTCGGATATTTTCCTGCTGAAGCTCCAAAATATTCTTGCATAGTTACAATTCATGATCCGAAGCAGGGTGGGTATTATGGAAATATTGTTGCAGGGCCGGTTTTTCGGGCGGTTGCTGACAAAATTCATGCAATTGATCCCGCAATGAAGGAAGTCGATTCGGTTACTGCGCCAGAGGTGTACATTCCTCGGGTAAAGGTTTCTGATCGACAAAAGTTGGATGCAGCACTTGATCAAATGAAAATTCCTCATGATGAACGCGAATTAAGAAATTGTCAGTGGGTGTATCCTGTCAATCAGGATGATAAACTGATGTATTATATCCGTGATTACAGCAACAGACAATTAGTCCCAAATGTTGTAGGAATGGGGCTTAGCGATGCAATAAAAGTACTTGAGGAATTTGGGCTGGTGGTTAGGGTGAAGGGTCGCGGAAAAGTTGTCCGACAATCTATCAAATCAGGTCAAAGATTAATGGCTGCTGATATTATTACAATTGAGTTGGGATGAGTATGAACAATGAACATATAAAAACAATTTTGCAGTGCATTGAGGTGCATGAGGGAAAGCATATCCAATACACAAACATACATTTCGATTCCCGAAAAATCTCTGCACAAGGAATTTTTGTTGCAATGCCCGGAACTCAGGTTGACGGACATCGTTTTATTGAGCAGGCAATTGAAAACGGAGCGGCTTGTGTTGTTTGCGAATCGCTACCTAAGCAGCTTAGGGATGAGAGCACTTATTTGCGGGTTAAGTCGTCACATGAAGCATTGGCATTGCTTGCATCCGATTTTTACGGAAATCCTTCGAGTCAGCTAAAATTGGTTGGTGTTACCGGAACGAATGGGAAAACAACAATCGCTTCATTAATGTACCAATTGATGGAGTTATCAGGCTACAAAGCCGGATTGCTCTCAACGGTTAGAAATTATGTCCATAACGAAGAAATTCCTTCAACTCATACCACTCCGGATCCATTGCAAATAAATGCATTAATGCGGAAAATGCTCGAGGCCGGTTGTCAATATTGCTTTATGGAGGTGAGCTCTCATGCTTTGGATCAGAAACGCGTAGCCGGGCTGGATTTTGATGGTGCAATTTTTACAAATTTATCCCATGATCATCTGGATTATCACAAAGATTTTCAATCCTACCTGAATGCAAAAAAATCACTCTTCGATAAGCTAAAGGCAGAGGCTTTTGCCTTAGTAAATACAGATGACAAAAATGCAGTGGTGATGATTCAAAATTGTAAAGCCGATAAAAAATCATATTCACTCAAACGCATGTCTGATTTTCGATTGAAAATTGAAGAAAAGCATTTTCATGGGATGCAGTTATTCATCGACGGAACTGAAATTTGGACTCCTTTCCTCGGACTTTATAATGCGTCAAATTTGTTGGCAGTTTATGCCGCAGCACGGCTTCTCGGTTTAGAAAAAAATGATATGCTTATCAATCTGAGTAAGTTGAAATCGGTTGAGGGAAGAATGGAGAGTATTCGCTCAGAGTCAGGGATTACTGCAATTGTAGATTATGCACATACGCCCGATGCTTTGAAAAATGTTCTGGAGACACTCAATGAATTTAAACTTGGCGGGGAATCCATAATTTCTGTTGTGGGAGCCGGTGGAGACCGTGATCCGGATAAACGTCCCGAAATGGGGAAAATTGCAGCCTTGTGGTCAAATAAAGTGGTACTGACATCCGACAATCCACGCACGGAAGATCCGGAAAAAATACTCGATGATATTGAAAAAGGCATACCGGCAGACAAAGCACTCAACGTATTACGTGTTAGTGACAGAAAAGCTGCAATTAAGGTTGCCTGGTCGCTTGCAAAACCCGGAGATCTGATACTTGTCGCTGGAAAAGGACACGAAACATATCAAGAAATTAATCATGTGAAACATCATTTTGATGATAGAGAAGTCATTCGCGAATTGATAAAAAATTAATTTATGCTTTATTATCTGTTTAAATATTTAGATCAATTAGATGTCCCGGGAGCGGGGATGTTTGAGTACATTTCATTCCGGGCGGGACTCGCGGTGATTACTTCACTTATCGTGTCATTAGTATTCGGGAAACGAATTATTAATTATTTGCAGCGTTTGCAAATTGGCGAAACCGTACGGGATTTAGGGCTCGAAGGGCAATTGCAGAAAAAAGGAACCCCGACAATGGGTGGGCTGATAATTATTTTGTCCATTCTCGTACCAACACTTTTGTTTGCAAGGCTTGATAATATCTATATCATTCTCATGATTATTACTACCGTTTGGCTTGGGGTTATTGGTTTTATCGATGATTACATTAAAGTGTTTAAAAAGAATAAAGCAGGGCTTGCAGGGAAATTTAAAATTCTTGGACAAATTGTTTTGGGCTTGATTGTCGGCGGAACTATGTATTTCTCCGATTCTGCTCTGGTTCGTGACCGTGTGGAAGACATTACTCCGGAAATGCAAATTGAAAACATGGTGAATGTATCTGAAGCGAATGGTGAAAAAACCACCGATTATATAGATCATAAATCCACCCGTACAACCATTCCTTTCCTGAAAAATAACGAATTGAATTATCGTTGGTTGGTATGGTTTCTGGATACTCCGGGAATCTGGACTTGGATAGCCTTTATTGTGGTTGTAATCATCATTATTATCGGGGTATCCAATGGCGCAAACCTAACCGATGGTTTAGATGGACTTGCCACCGGAAACTCGGCAATTATTGGGGCTACCTTACTGGTTCTGGCTTATGTTTCCGGTAACTTTATTACGGCAGATTATCTCAAAATTATGTATATCCCCAATGTTGGTGAGCTCGTAATTTTTATGAGTGCGTTTGTTGGGGCAACTATCGGATTCCTTTGGTACAATTCCTATCCCGCTCAGGTTTTTATGGGGGATACCGGAAGCCTAACCATTGGAGGGATTATTGCCGTGTTTGCCATCCTTATTCGTAAAGAACTTTTAATTCCGATTCTCTGTGGTGTCTTTTTGATGGAAAGCCTCAGTGTTATGTTGCAGGTGTCATGGTTTAAATACACAAAGAAACGATTTGGCGAGGGTCGTAGGATTTTTCTGATGTCACCCTTGCATCATCATTATCAGAAAAAAGGATATCCGGAAGCAAAAATTGTAACACGCTTTTGGATTGTCAGCATTTTGTTGGCTGTATTTACAATTGTTACGCTTAAAATGAGATAAAGTGAGTAAAATTGTTGTCATAGGATCCGGAGAAAGCGGTACAGGTGCTGCTGTATTGGCCAAAATGAATGGCCATGAAGTGCTTGTTTCTGATTTTGGACAAATTCCGAAAAAATATCGCGAACTGCTAATCAAACATGAAATTGATTTTGAGCAGGGCGGACATACTATGCAAACTGTTTTACGAGCCGATGAAATCATTAAAAGTCCCGGTGTCCCGGATACAGTTCCGGTTATTCAGGCTGCACTTTCTGCAAATATACCTATCATTTCAGAAATTGAATTTGCAGGGCGATATACCAATGCAAAAATGATATGCATTACTGGAAGCAACGGCAAAACCACCACTAGTTTATGGACATATCACATCCTGAAACATGCAGGGCTAAATGTCGGATTGGGTGGAAATGTAGGCAAAAGCATGGCAATGCAAGTTGCTTTCGAAAATTACGATTATTATGTTTTAGAACTCAGTAGCTTCCAGTTGGACGGAATGTTTAATTTCAAAGCTGACGTCGCTGTACTTTTGAATATCACGCCGGACCATCTGGATCGCTACGAGTTTAATTTTCAAAACTATATTAATTCAAAATTCAGAATTACACAAAACCAAAACCATGAGGACTATTTTATTTTTTGCGCAGACGACATGGTGATTCAAAAAGAAATGAAATTACGGAATCCCAAAATGCAACTAATTCCCTTTAGTCTTAGCCCGCTTGAGTCTGACATGGCGGTTTTTAAATCACAAGAAACAATTCAGTTTAACCTAAAAAACAAATTCAATATGGCAGTACAAGATTTAGCACTACCCGGTGCTCACAATGCCTATAATTCAATGGCAGCAGGAGCAATTGCACAAGTGCTTAGAATAAAAAAAGAAACCATCAGAGAGCGATTGATGGATTTTAAAAATGTGGAACACAGACTCGAACCCGTTATTTCTGTTCACGGAATCGAATTTGTTAATGATTCGAAAGCTACCAATGTAAATTCTGCATGGTATGCCCTAGAAAGTATGACAAGACCTGTCGTGTGGATTGTAGGTGGCGTTGATAAAGGCAATGATTATGCAGGAATGCTTGAGGTGGTTGAGCGCAATGTCAAAGCCATAGTTTGTCTCGGAAAAGACAATAAAAAAATTCATAAGGCCTTCAATAAAGTAGTCGATGTTATTGTCGATACCGATAGTATGAAAGATGCTGTGAATTCGGCTTATTATCTTGCAAAAGAAGGCGAGATTGTATTGCTTAGCCCGGCTTGCGCTAGTTTTGATTTATTCGATGATTACGAAGATAGAGGACAACAATTTAAAGCTGAAGTTAGAGCATTATAATGAAACGTCTCAGCAAATATCTGCAAGGGGATTTTGCCATTTGGATTGTTCTTTTCCTTTTGGCGCTATACTCCACTTTAGCTGTTTATTCAGCTTCAGGAATGCTTGCATATAAAATGCAGGCTGGAAATACGTCATTTTATCTGGTAAAACATGTCGTTTTGCTCCTTGTGTCTTTTTTTGCAATCTATCTTATCCATCGAATTCCTTACGTCTATTTTAGTAAACTGTCAAAATACATTTATTACCTAGCCGTTATTTTGCTTGGTCTAACTTTGCTTATCGGAACAAATCTTAACAGCGCATCTCGCTGGCTGACACTACCGGGTGGGTTTTCGTTCCAAACATCCGACCTTGCTAAAATTGCTCTTATTATGTATCTGGCACGATTGCTTGCAAAACGAAAGCTGGAAATTGTGAATTTTAAATCAGCATTTAAAATTATTATGCTACCGGTATTTATTGTCTGCGGACTGATTTTTCCTGCCGATTTCTCAACTGCATTTTTGTTGTTTGGTGTTGTTATCGTAATGATGTTTGTCGCGCAAATCAAAGGAAAATATATTTTTGGGATGATTGGTATTGCGATACTTGCAGGAACTTTATTTGTACTTGTCATGATAGCAATGCCTAACAGTGGGCGTGTTGATACATGGAAAGCCAGAATTGAAAGTTTCGTTTCCGGAGATGATAGCAGTAATTTTCAAGCCGATCATGCACGCATTGCCATTGCTTCTGGTGGAATTCTGCCGCAAGGTCCAGGGAAATCTGTGCAAAGAAATATTCTGCCGCATCCATATTCTGACTTCATTTTTGCAATTATTGTTGAGGAATGGGGGCTTATTTTAGGTGGACTTGTTGTGCCTTTATTTTATGTAATTTTGTTTTCACGTGCTGTGAATATCATTCGGAAAACAAAAGGACGATTTTCTGCATATTTGGTTTCCGGATTAGTTATCTCACTAACCTTTCAAGCCTTTGCAAATATGCTTGTTGCCGTAAATTTACTTCCCGTAACCGGACAAACACTGCCTTTTGTAAGTATGGGAGGGACATCGCTCATTTTTATCGGCATAGCATTCGGGCTAATACTTAGTGTTAGCAGAGAAGCACAAAAACAAGAAATCGTGCAGGAAATGTCGTCTGAAAAAATAGAAACTAATGAAGATGATGAATAAACAAAAACGAATTATTATTTCCGGAGGAGGTACCGGAGGACATATTTATCCTGCAATTAGTATTGCAAATGGGATACATGAAAAACTTCCCGATGCTGAAATACTTTTTGTCGGTGCACTCGGGCGAATGGAAATGGAAAAAGTTCCTAAGGCAGGCTATGATATCGTCGGACTTCCTGTCATTGGTTTACGTCGAAAATTATCGCTGCATACGATTAAATTTGTTTTCCGATTATTTCAAAGCCTGATAAAAGCACGGAAAATTGTTAATCAATTTAAACCAGACCTTGCTATTGGGGTGGGAGGATATGCCAGTGGTCCCTTGCTCAGAGTCGCCTCAAAAAAGGGAATCCCGACATTAATACAAGAACAAAATTCTTTCCCCGGAATTACTAATAAATTACTGGCAAAAACTGTCGATAAAATATGCGTAGCCTATGATAATCTTGAGCGCTGGTTTCCAAAGAAGAAAATTGTATTTACAGGAAATCCTGTGAGGCAGGATATACTCAGCATTCTGGACAAAAAGCAGGAGGCACTGAAATATTTTGAATTTCAACCCGACAAACCAATTTTGCTTGTAGTGGGTGGTAGTTTGGGGGCAAAAACCATAAACAATAGTATGGCTAAAGACTGGGAGCTACTAAAAAATGCCGGCATTCAGGTGTTGTGGCAAACCGGCAAAACAGGATATCAAAAAGCTAGAGAAAGCGTTCCTGAATCTGAAAAATCCATTCAAGTCAGAGAATTTATTTATAAAATGGATTTTGCCTATGCAATTGCCGATGTTGTGATTTCACGAGCAGGAGCCAGTACAATTTCAGAATTATGTCTGGTGCGTAAACCAACAGTTTTTGTTCCGTCACCTAATGTAGCAGAAGATCATCAGACAAAAAATGCCATGGCACTGAAAAATATTGACGCTGCATTGCTAATTCCCGATAATGAAGCCCGTGAAAACCTAATTCCTGCAACATTGGATTTGATAAACGATGAAAAAATAAAAAATGGTTTTTCTGAAAATATGGTAAAACTTGCTCGCCCAAATGCAGTGGATGATATTGTAAGTTGTTGTTTTGATTTAATGAAATGATTGAACTGAAAAACATAAAATATGCATATTTCCTCGGTATCGGAGGCATAGGAATGAGTGCCCTGGCGCGCTATTTTCATGCCAATGGAATAATGGTTGCCGGCTATGACCGTGTCGTATCGCCTTTAACAAAAGCGCTGGTTGAAGAAGGAATGTCAGTTCATTATGTTGATGACCCAAAATTGATTCCATCAGAATTCTTGAATGCTAAACAATGTTTATTTGTTTTTACGCCGGCCATACCTGAAAATCATGTGCAAAAAAATGCGTTGATAAATCAGGGATTTCAGCTTTTTAAACGTGCAGAAGTGCTTGGATTGCTAAGTCGCAATATGTTTACGCTTGCCGTTGCCGGAACGCATGGGAAAACCACAGTTTCTACAATGCTTGCTTGGTTAATGCAATTTTCCGAATCAAAGGCGAATGCTTTCCTTGGCGGGATATCTAAAAATTTTAACTCCAATTATGTGGGTGCCAAAAATAGCAATCAACTTGTTGTGGAAGCCGATGAATTTGACCGTTCATTTTTGCACTTGACGCCCAATTGTAGCATCATTACCAGTACGGATGCCGATCATTTGGATATTTACGGAACACACGAAAATTTATTAAAAACTTTTCAGAAATTTGCCGATTCTAATAAAGATTGTCTTGTCATTAAGCAAGGCCTACAGATCAAAACCAAAGTAAAGCTGTACCGTTATGCATTGGATGATTGCGACGCTGATTTTTATGGAAAAAACTTCACCCTTGACGGAATGTTTTATCAGTTTGATTTGCAAACCCCAAATGGTGAAATCTCTGGTTTGAAAATGGGAGTTCCCGGATTGTTAAATTGCGAAAATGCGATTGCTGCTTCTGCTATGGCGTTAATTAATGGCATTGATAATCGGTCGATTAGGTCGGCGTTGCAAAGTTTTGCCGGTATTAAGCGTCGTTTTGAAATCGTAGTGAATCGTCCTAATTTTGTGTATATAGATGATTATGCACATCATCCTGAAGAAATCCGGAAAACATACGAAAGTTTACGAAATACCTTTCCCGGGAAAAGACTCACCACAATTTTTCAACCTCATTTGTACAGTCGTACGAACGATTTTGCATCTGCATTCGCAAACGAACTTTCTAAATTTGATACACTTATTTTGTTGCCGATTTATCCGGCTAGGGAAGAGCCAATTACAGGAGTGGATTCAAATTTGATTTTTCGACAAATTGAAAATCCGCAGAAATTTCTTGTTGAAAAGTCTGAATTGTTGATACTAATTAAAAGCATGGATTTGGATGTGCTTGTATCGCTCGGAGCAGGCGATATTGATCGATTTGTACCCAAAATAAGAGATGTATTTTATGGATAATAAAAAGTTCATAATTGTCTTGCTGAAATGGATTGGTTTAATCCTTTATCTATTTCTTATTCTTGGCTTTGTCCGTCGTGAGCGGTTGAACAAAAACTGTAATGAAATTGTATGCAATATTGACACAGCACATGAGTTTGTTGATACAAGCGAAGTATTTATTTTGCTGAAAAGAGACTCACTGTATCCGCTGAATAAGCCAATAAAAAAAATAAATCTATTGAAAATAGAAAATAGTATTGAATCGCATGAAGCCATCAAAAAGGCCGAAGTTTATCTCGATATGAATGGAGTCATTCATCTCGATATTTTTCAACGAAATCCCGTTCTACGCATCATTACACAAACCAACATGCATTATTATGTCGATGAGGAATTGGGTTTATTGTCAGTGGGTTACGATTATACGGCTGATGTTCCGGTTTTAAGCGGATATTTGCCAGATACATTGGTACAAGCATTCAGGCTGGGGAATGACACATTACGACTTGAAGCATTGGATTTTGACATGCAGGATATTATCAATTTCGCAGATTATATTTATCATGATGTGCTTTGGCGTGATTTGTTTGTGCAGATTTATATAAATTCGGAACACGAATTTGAGTTAATTCCTCGAGTTGGTGACAATATTATTATCCTTGGAAAACTCGATGATTATTCGTATAAAATGAAAAAGTTAAGAGCCATTTATCTGGAAGCATTTCCAAAATATGGCTGGAAAAATTATCGTAAGATTAATTTGAAATATAGCAATCAGGTTGTTTGTTCTAAATAATAAAATGTTATGAATCATAAAGAAAATCAAAAGTTGCTTGGAGCAATAGATATCGGGACGACCAAAATCGTATCAGTCATCGGACGAAAAAATGCGGAAGGTCGTTTTGAAATTCTTGGAATGGGAACATGTCCCTCTTATGGGATAAAGCGTGGCCTGGTAATGAATATAGAGGAAACCGTTTCATCCATTCGCACTGCTGTGGATAAAATGGCTGAAGGGACTAATTTAAGCACTAAAGATGTGGTTGTCGGTATTGCAGGCCAACACGTGAAGTCCATTAAAAATACAATGAAAATTCCCATTCGTGCTAAAGACGGCATTATTCATGAACAAGATATGCTGTATTTGAAAAATCGCATGTTTGATACTCAGGTTGGTGCGGGGGAATCCATTTTACATGTAATTCCCCAACAATATCGCATTGATGATAAGGACAATGTTGAAAATCCGGTTGGATGGTTTGCAAAGGAGCTTGAAGGGCGCTTTCATTTGGTAGTGGGGAAACTTGGCTCCATCGAAAATTTGAAAAATTGTGTCCGTCGAGTCGATAAAAATGTTAAAAAATTAATTCTCGAACCACTCGCTTCTGCTGAAGCAGTCCTTTCTATGCGTGAAAAAGAAATGGGTGTGGCACTCGTTGATATTGGTGGCGGGACAACGGATATTGCGGTCTATCAAAATAAAACGTTGCAACATACTGCTGTTATCCCGCTTGGCGGTAATGTTGTAACAAGCGACATTAAGCAAGCATTTCATGTGTTGGAATCTCAGGCCGAAGAGTTGAAAATTCAATACGGTGCTGCTATCCAAAGTAAAACGCAAAAAGATGTCACAATTCAGGTGCCCGGGATTAAAGGACGAGAAGCTAAAGATATTTCCCTGAATGATTTAGTCTATGTTATTCAGGAGCGTATGAAAGAAATTGTGTATACAATCAAATTTCAAATGGAAGAGTCAGGATATGCTGATAAACTTGGTGCCGGAATTGTGCTTACCGGTGGTGGTGCCTTACTTAAAAATCTGTCACAACTTATTAAATCAATTACTAGCTACGACGTGATTGTCGGATATCCGAGAGAACATGTTTTTGGACCATTTGTTGATGAAGTAAACGAACCAATGTTTTCTACTGCAGTTGGTTTAATTATTCAATATGACCAGATTTTAACTCAGGAAGCACATGAAGCAGAAATTCCTGATTTGTTGTTTGAAGATGAAGCGGAATCTGAAGAAGAGGAGGAAGCAGAAAATCCGAAAGTGAAATCTAAACGAGGAAAATTCTTTGAGAAAATCAAAAATACCATTGTGAAGTCGCTCGAAGAAGACGATAATTTTGATAACGAATAAACCGATAGTATCATGACTGAATATACTTTTGAATTCGAAAATACAAAGAACTCCATCATTAAGGTGATAGGAGTCGGAGGCGGCGGAAGTAACGCTGTCAATCAAATGTACCGTGAAGGAATTTGCGATGTCGATTTTGTAGTTTGTAATACTGATTTGCAAGCCCTGAAAGACAGTCCCGTGCCGATAAAAGTCCAACTCGGAAAAACGCTCACTGAGGGGCTTGGTGCTGGAAACAGACCTGAGCAAGGTCGCGAAGCCGCCATTGAAAGTCTAAAAGAAATTGAGGAAATTCTGGACAGCAACACCAAAATGGTTTTCATTACCTCAGGAATGGGTGGCGGAACTGGTACCGGAGCTGCTCCAGTCATCGCAAAAGCTGCAAAAGAACGTGGAATCCTTACTGTTGCAATTGTTACAATTCCTTTTAAATTCGAAGGAAATAAACGCGTCCAAAATGCAAAAGACGGCATAGAGGAAATGCGCCCATATGTTGACAGTTTGCTCATCATAAATAATGAACGACTCAAAGTAATTTATGGGGTGGAAGGCGTTTCAACTGCCTTTAAACGAGCTGATAATGTCTTGCTTACCGCTGCGCGTGGAATCGCTGAAATTATTACCGTGCACGGATACATTAACGTTGACTTCGAAGATGTAAAAACTGTTATGAAAGAGAGTGGTGTGGCGCTTATGGGGTCTGCAGTTGCCGATGGCGAAGACAGAGCAATCAATGCAATTAAAGAGGCCTTGACATCCCCATTGTTAAATGATAATGACATCAAAGGCGCCCGTGATATCTTGTTAAATATGACTTTTGGTAATAAGGAACTCACTATGGATGAGGTGGATGTCATTACTAAATATGTGGAAGATGCAGTCGGAAATTCTTCAAATATTATTTGGGGAACCGGACCTGATGAAAGACTTGAGGATGAAATAAATGTTACCATCATTGCAACTGGATTTGAAATGCAAAGCGGATTGTATGAAAATACTCGGACACAAAAAGTAATCACCGGAGGTAGTTCTGGAAACAAAAAGAATAAAGAAACTTCTAGTCATTCCGGAAAGCAAGGTGTTTTATTCCCAGAGCCGGAGAGTGAGATTTCCCCCAAAGATGATGAAAATAAATATTCCCGCTTTCGCAATTTAGATGAATTGCATGACGACAATCAATTAAATGATTTAGAAGGAAAACCAGCATATTTGCGTTCTTCAAAACCTAAAAATGAATAATATTATGACATTGAAAGAAAAAATTATGACTGATATGAAAGTTGCTATGCGTGAAAAAAACACCATTGCACTTTCAACTTTGCGAGCAATTAAAGCCGCAATTTTATTGCATGAAACCGATAAAAATGCAAAACAACTTGATGAAGCAGGCGAGAATAAAATGCTCCAAAAATTGCATAAACAACGGAAAGAATCAGCTGAAATCTATCAGCAACAAAATCGGGAAGAACTGGCAGAGCTAGAGCTTGCAGAAGCCAAAGTGATAGAAAAATATTTGCCGGAAATGATGTCTGATGACGTTTTATATGAGGCAGTTCAAGCAATTATTCAGGAAACTGGAGCTGCAGGTATGCAGGACATGGGTAAAGTAATGGGTATTGCGAATAAAAAACTAGCCGGTATTGCCGACGGGAAAGCTATTGCAGAAAATGTGAAGAAAATTTTGAGTGCGAATTAACTTATCCTAATTCTGAAATTTTTCTGAGTTTTGAAAGATTAATTATTTTTATTCTGCGACCATCCAATGAAATTACTTTTTCGCTGGCAAATGTGCTTAAAGTGCGAATTGCATTGCTGGTTGTCATGTTTGACAAATTAGCAATGTCTTCACGGGATAAATACGCTTTGATTGTGGAGTTATCATCCTCAAAATTATAAGTTTCAATTAAAAACAATAAGGATTCGGCCAAACGTCCGCGAATGTGTTTTTGCGTTAAACTTACTGTACGTGTGTTTGACAATCCAAGTTCAGTTGCTGTCATTTGCAAAATTTTCAAGCATATCTGAACATTACTTTCCATGATATGATACAAATCTTCATTATCAATAGAACAAACAATAGATTCTTCAATTGCTATTGCTGAAGCCAAGTAATTTTCCTTTGCAAACAAGGCTCTGTAACCAATAAATCCGCCCGGCTTTGCCAGTCTGACAATTTGTTCTCTGCCGCCCACGCCTTCTTTAAAGATCTTAACCTTTCCTTCAATCAAGCATATCAAGGCTGTTGGGCGATTGCCCTCCTTGAAAATTATTTCGCCTTTCCTATATCGATTGCAGGAATGATGATTGAATAAAGTCCCTTTATCAGCATCACTCAAGTCAGAAAAAACAGAGTTTTTATTTTTTAGAATTTCAAGATAAAACTTATCATTGTACATAATCCTCTATTTTAGACATCAAAAATAATATAATTATTCAACATAGTTTATGCTGAAAGAAATAAAATTATGATAAAATCAATATTTTTTTGTGGAGTTACTAAAAAAATTGTTAAATTGCAGTCTGAAAAAAATTATGTGTAACCAAAAATTAAATGTCTATGAAAAAAATTACAATTTTAATGAGTCTTATGCTCATGGCTGCTGTCGTATTTGGACAGTCGCTTATGGAAAAACGTACACAACACTTTATCAAAACGAAAGGTGATGTGGAACAAACTAGTAAACTTAACATTATTTGGGAAGACGATTTCTCTGATGCAGGAATGTGGTTTACTGAATATGACACAGGAAATGCAAATGATGGTCCTTGGGTAATTGATACTGTTGGTCCTGCTGGGTTTTATTCAGAAGGAATGGGAGCAATTGAATCGACTACTGCTGATAATGGTTTTGCAATGTATGATTCTGATGCAATCGGTGTAGAAGTTGGTTCTCAGGACTCTAAACTAGTTTATGATAGCGTAATTGATTGCAGCCTTAATGATGCAGTCGCTGTTTCTTTTCAGTCCTACTATCGCCGTTTCCACGGAAATTGCTACGTTGAAGTAAGCAATGATGGTACCGTATGGGAGCAATTTCAAGTGCATGAAGTGGTTGAAACTAATTCATCAACAGCAAATCCTGAATTAGTTACCGTAAATATTTCAGCGATTGCAGCCAATCAACCCGAAGTTTATTTGCGTTTCCGTTATATCGGAGAATGGGACTATGCTTGGATGGTTGATGATGTGAAGTTCTTTGTAGCTCCTGATCATGACCTTAAACTGGCTGATGCTCGTGTAAACTTCTTCCAGTATCCTCATTATATTGACCCTGTTCAATATACACTTGGTGAGTATTATGGATACAGCGGTTTTTACGGAATGATTCCACAGCGTCAAATCACCAGCCCTGATGCACTTATTGTGTTTGATGGTGTTGTGAAAAATATCGGATCAATCGAGGCAACTCCAACAATTTCAGTTTCTGTTACAGATCCTACAAGTACTGAGGTGTTTACAAATTCAGCAACTTACGAAGGAAGTTTGATAACTGAAGCAAACGATACAATTTCTATTATTGATACTGAATTGAATCTTGCTGATGCTATTCAAGGTATTTATACTTGGACTTTTGAAGTTTCTGAAGATGGTGTAACTGAAGAAAATCCTGCAGATAATACAATCGTTTATGAAACTGAAGTAACTGAGAACCTCTATAGCCGTGATAGAGGCATGGTTACAGGTGGTTGGTCAACTGATAATTATACTGATGGTGGACAAGACGGTGACCTTGTTGGTGTCGTTTATCCATTCTTCAATCAGGATACTATCACTAAGGGGAAAGTTTATATCTCCTCAATGACTGAAATTGGTAGTAGTTTCGTTTTCAAACTTATGATGTGGGATGAAGCTGCAGCTGTATGGGTTGAAACAATTTCCTCTGGTATTATCACAATTGATGATGAAAGTGATATTGGTATTATGCATGAAATTACATTGCCTGATCCATTTACTGTGGAGCCTGTTGATGGTTTTGCTGAAGTGTTGGCTGCTGTTGAATATTATCCGAATGGAGGCACATTCCGTTTTGGAATTGATGGTACTGTCCCAACCAGCGGTTTCGAAACTTGGATGTATTTTATGAATGATGATTCATGGTACTATTACGGTGGTGATGCTGTGCCGGTAATTCAACTTGAGCTTTCTGGCTCAACATCAATTGCACAAAATTCATTCACTGACTTTGACGTTTATCCAAACCCAACCAGTGGTATGGTGAAAATTGAAAATGTGAAAGATGCTACGATTGAAGTATTCAATATGTTAGGTGAGCGTATTGCGCTTGTTAATAAAGCTGATTTTAGCACTAACATCAACCTTAGCAATTATGCTGAAGGTACTTATGTTGTTCGCGTAACTGCTGAACAAGGCGTTGGTACAAGAAAAATCAACCTCGTAAAATAAGTCAATAAATAGTTATTATTATATTAAAGCTGAGCCATGTTTGGGCTCAGCTTTTTTTTAGTGGTTTTATTGCGTATTAATACCAATTTAATTACAAAATGCCCTATTGGATGTTGTAATTATTTTTTGCATATGCAAGGCAAAAAATATTGACATAGCAATAGTTACGTCAATATTTTTTAACGAAGCAGATGCGTAAAATAATCAATTTATATCGGGTGTTTTGTGATTATATCGGTATAACTGCGAATCTCCTCGTTCCTGCGTGTCGAGGCTCTAAAACTTATACGGTGAGCAACTACCGAACTACGCGAATGCACCAGAGCTTGCATTTATACCGATTAAACATCAAAGCTGATACAAGAAATAATACCGATTACACAAATAATATAGTACAATTTCGTTTCACATCATTGTACTATTTATTTGTAGTATCGGCATTATACACTAAGTTCATTGGAATATTCATTAGTTCAAATTAGTATAGAATGAATTGTATCGGCAATTTTGATTCACAATCGGTATTAACATCTAACTATTTGCGGTGAATTTTTCGGCATAAACACCCGAAGTTAATTCGGGACAGGAATAGGTAGTTCCAGAATTTCTTTATCAATACCTGTGAAGTATGTGATACAAAAAAGGAAAATTGAACCTTGCTGGAAGCATGCTTATTGAAGCCTTCCGAAAGAAGGCTATGTGCGCGGGGGCTTGGCAGACCATCCGTCAATAGCCGGAGGGCTGGCTGTGAATGCTGCATGCCCGCTGTGATGAGTCTCATTATTAAAACCCTTTATAATTTGGGGGACCCAATATCACACAGGAGCAACGTTTGAGGTAAACACTTGTCCATCAAAAGAAAAAGCCGAATGTTATAACATCCGGCTTTTATATTATCATTCAATATTTACTTTCGACTAGAAGAATTTTGAGCGATTATCTGCAATGTCGGCTCCTTTAATCAGAGCTTCCATCATTTCATAATTTACGCGGTTTGCCTGTGCATTTGTCAGTTTTGTTCGTTGTGATTCAAAATCTTCAATCTCAGGAGCTTCTTTTTTGTTGATAATGTTAAAAACGTAAACTCCGTTATTGCCTTCAATCGGACCAACAATTCCTGAGTTAGGCTTACTCGCAGTTGCTTTTGCAATTAATTCCGGCTCAATTCCTAAACGAGGAACAGAAAATGAATTAAAAGAAATATTTTTTGCAGTATCAACTGATTTCGAAAGGTTTCCAGCGATTGTTTTTAAGTCGTTGTATTGCTTGAGTGCTGCTTCTGCTTTTTCAATTTGCATTGCGGCTTTTTTCTTTTTCAGAATAATTGGCTCAATTTCAGATTTTACATATTCAAAATCAATTAATCCTTTTTCTCTTACCTCAGTAAGTTTAGCAACCACAAAGCAATTTTCTGAACGGATTTCTTCTGCTTGTGAAACACTTCCTTTTTCTTCATTAAAAGCCCATTTAATCAGAATTCGGCTGTCTTTTAATCCAGGAATTTTTTGATCATTTTCCAGGATATTACTAGCAATGCGTTTAACAAGTCCTTGTTTTACAATTGCCTTTTTAAACCCTTCAGCAGTATTATTTACTGAAGCAAATTCACTAGCCTTTGAATACACTTTATTATATGTGTCGGTGCTTGCATCAATTTTTTTCTTAACGATTGCAAGTTCTGCAACGCGCTCTCCGTCGCTTTGTTTCTGGATGTCAATTAAGTGAACTCCAAATTCAGTGGCAACAAGCGGCATATCTCCAGCTTTACCATAAAAACATGCGTCGTTAAATTGAGGAACCATAGCTCCTTGAGGAAACCAGCCGAGGTCGCCACCTTTAACAGAGCTTGGTCCGTTACTATGTATTCTTGCCATTTCTGCAAAATCAGCACCATTCTCAATTTCTTTTTTAATGCTGTCTAAAAAGAAATAAGCATCCTGATAAGATAGATTTTCATTTGGTTCAATTAAAATATGACGTGCTGTTACAGAATCCGGGATAATCCGGAAGTCAACCACTTTAAACATCATAAAGCTTGTGTCCTTCATGAAAATATCGGATAGAAATTCTCCCTCTTCTTCAGCAAATACAGCTTCACCATATCCTCCGGGAACTTCATCTTTTGCAAAGAATGGTTTTTGAAAAACTTCTTCAGAATGAATTTTTGCAAATTCCTGCGGATTTTCAAAATCTTTAAAATTCGCATGTAAGCTTTCCATTTGTTTTTTAACCATTGCACTGTCTTCTGCATTTGGAGTGATATTGAAAATTACATATTCAATTTCTCGTGTACGTTCGTCGCTCTGGAATCTGTATGGATGCTCCTCATAATACGATTTCATATCTGCTTCGCTGATTTCAACCGATTCATCGTCTATCTCTTTGTAGTTTAGTGCGACGTATGCAAAATCAACTTTTGTTTCAGTGTTAAGATAGTCTGCTTTGGCAAATGCTGTGGGAGTGTAAACACCTTTACTTAACAAAGTGGTGTATTTCGTGAGTTTCCTGTTTTGTCTGATTTGCGATTTGAGATAATTTGTAATAACCACAAAACGCTCGTCCATCTCTGCCGTTTCAAAGAATTGACGCACATAATTTGTGTCAAGCATTCCGGTTTGCGGATCAGCAAAGTTTTGCTGAATAATTGGATGAATATGTGCTCCATAAAGCATATCTTCCATTTCCGATTCGCTGACTCCGATGCCGTCATCTTCAAAATGCTCGAATAACAGATAATCATTAATAATTTCCTGCCATACTTGATCACGGAGTTGTTGCTCTGTTTCTGCATCAAGTGTTGTCGTTTGTTGCGCCTGCATCACAAAATCCTTAACCTCGTTAAGTCGTTCATTGTACTCAACCATAGAAACTTTTTCGCCATTAATTTTTGCAATATTCGTTTCAGGTTTGTTAAACAAGCCTTCGAAAGTTGAAGGGTCAATGATAAATAAAAACAGTGCAACACCTACAAAGATGATTATTAGTACTCCTGCTCTGTTTCGAATGTTTTGTAAAACTGCCATTCTTCTATCTTTTGTTTGTTAATATCAATATTAGGGCACGAAGATAATAATTTTATCACATTTTGCATGACTCTTTCATTATATTTCATCGCTTTTGCTTATTTTCAAAATCTTAACATACATTTGCATATGAATTTAATTGTAGATATTGGGAATTCCAGAATAAAATTCGCCTGGTTTAATGTTGATGAATTAGTCGGGAAATGTTTTTCTAATTTATTTGTTTCGGAGCTGCCTTCTGAGATATCACGGTTAAACTTCGATTTTGTTTTTGTCTCAGCATCAGGAAAAAATCAGCCTGAAATCATAAGCTTACTTAAACAGCGAGTCAGACATTTTCGTATTATGGACAGTGAAACTCCTATTCCGCTTAAATTGAAACATAAAACCCCACAAACCCTTGGTTTGGATAGAAAAGCCGCTTGTGTTGGCGCTTCAGTTGTATATCCAAATAAAAATTGCTTGGTTTTTGATGCGGGTACTGCATTAACTATAGATTTACTTTTGCATGAGCATGGGATGATGGGTGGGAATATTTCACCAGGTTTAAAATTGCGATTTCAATCACTGCATAATTTTACGGAACATTTGCCGTTATTAAACCCTGCTGAAACAAATTTCCCGTTAGGAAATAAAACGACAGACTCCATATTAAATGGCGTGCAATTGGGGATTTTGTTTGAAGTAGAGGCCTATATTGAGAAATATTCTGAAGAATATCCTGATATCGTGCCTGTTTTTACCGGTGGCGATGCAGATTTTTTTGTTAAAAACTTAAAAAATAGCATCTTTGCACAGCCGGATTTAGTTGTTATTGGTTTGAATCGAATTTTGAAATATTATGCATAAATTAATTAGATGGTTTTTCGCCTTTCTGGCGCTCGCTTGTGTTGGATCTGCTTTTGCACAGGATCGTATCGGATCGCCTTACACACGTTATGGTGTCGGTGATTTGCTTTCACGAAATTTTGGGGACAGTAAGGCAATGGGTGGTACGTCGCTTGCATTGCGATCAACCGATAAATTGTATGTCGCTAACCCGGCATCCTATTCTGCAATTGACAGTTTGCATTTTGTGATAGAAGTTGGTTTAACCGCTGCAATCAAACGAATGCAATCAACAAGTCAAAATGCTGTTTTGAACGATTTTAATCTGGATTATATGAGTTTTGGGTTCCCAGTTACAAATTGGTGGGGAGCATCTTTCGGATTGTTACCCTACTCAAATGTGGGATATGATTTAATGTCGGCAGAAACATTTCAAGGACTTGATGCAAATTATCATTACATCGGTTCTGGTGGGTTGAATCAGGTGTATTTAGGAAGTAGTTTTAAACTGCACAAATCATTATCCTTAGGTGTTAATGTAAATTATTTATTTGGAAGTATTCACAGAACAAATGCAATAACTTTTTCTCGCGATGATCCTGGAATGGTTGATGTTACCGAGAAAAACTCCATGTACTTTAGCGATTTTTATCTCAGTCTTGGGTTACAGTATAATTGGCAGTTGGATGATAACAATTCGATGACATTTGGATTAATGTGGGAAAATAACAGTAACTTAAATGCAAAACAAGATATACTTGTGACAAATGCTTTGAGTATAAGCAGCAGTGCTGTTGTTGATACGTTATTTCAAGGAGATAAGGAAGGAACAGTGACTTTGCCAATGAGCATTGGTGCAGGTGTGGCTTATGAGCATTCTGACAAACTGATTCTCGCTGCTGATTTTTATTTGCAAGATTGGACAGAATCTCAAATGTTTGGAGAAACAGACTCATTAGGCCTTAGTCAGCGTGTTAGCCTTGGTGTTGAATGGACACCGGATGGGAAAAAATCTCCCGGTTTGAAATATTGGAAAAAAGTCAGATATCGGGGAGGTGCATATTATAATAATACCTACCTGCAATTTAATCAGGGTGATACACAGATTGATGACTTTGGCATAAGTTTTGGACTAGGGTTACCACTGAAACGTTCTAATACAACATTTAATTTGTCACTCGAGCTGGGACAACGAGGATCTTTGCAAAACGACCTGGTAAGAGAGCAATACATAGTGTTTGGAATGAATTTTTCATTATCTGATATATGGTTCATTAAACGAAAATTTGATTAAAGATGAAAGCAAAAGTACTATTTATTTTGATGGCGATTTTCCTGTCTGGCTCTATTGCCAACGCACAGGATGAAGAAGCAAAGTTTGGTGATGATCCCGACAAATGCCGGGCTCAATTATCAACATATGACCAATTTTATAATCAGGATAATTATAAAGATGCCTATCCTGCATGGAGCTGGTGTTTTAGACTTTGTCCGCAATCCACTAAAAATATTTATATCCAGGGACCAAATATCCTCGAATATAAAATTGCAAATGCTGAAGGCGATGAGAAAGAAGCATTTATTGATACTTTACTCATGATTTACGATCAGCGCACTGAATATTTTGGTGAAGAAGGAAAAAATAATGGTCGTAAAGCGATACAAATAATGCAGTATCGAACCAGTAAGGCAATGAATGCCTTCCGTTTGTTCGAGCAAGCAATTGAATTGGATTCAGTCCTTTCCGAGGTGAATACCATTGGAAGATACATGCAACTCGCAACAATTCTTTATAAAAAGAATGCAATTGAGGGTGGTGAGTTGATTGCAATTTATGCGCAACTTGTTAATATTCTTGGTTCTCAAATCGAGGCCGGACAAGTAGCAGCCGAAAAAGCAAAAGAGCAAGTTGATGGAATGATTATTAATACAGGCGTTTTGAATTGCGAGAAAATGGTGGAGATATTTACCCCAATGTTTGAAGCAAACCCTGATGACGAAAAATTGCTCAAAATTATACAAGGTATGATGAAACGTGAAAAATGTTACTCTGCTGAATTGTATGCTAAAGTTTCAGAAAAACTATACGAGAACGATAAAACTGCCAGCACTGCACATATTCTCGCTCAGTATTTCTTTAAAAATAATCAGTCAGAAAAGGCAGAATCATATTATAAAGAAGCAATTGAGCTGCAAGAGGATGAGTCTAGAAAAGCAGACTTGTATTTTGAAATGGGATTGCTGTATTTCAATCAAATGGATCAATATTCAACTGCAAAAACTTATGCACAAAAAGCAATTAATGCAGATGCTAATTATGGGAAAGCATATAAACTAATTGCTCAGATTTATGCTAAGGTTGCTAAGGATTGTGGGGAAAATGATTTCGAAAAACGTGCTGTGAATTGGGCAATCGTTGATAAATTATTGCAAGCACGTAGTGCAGATCCTTCACTTGCAGAAGAAGTAAATCCGATGATTGCAAAATATTCATCACGATTCCTGAAAAAAGATGATGCCTTTTTCTATGGAATCACTGAAGGACAATCTTACACAATCAATTGTTGGATTAATGAAACCACAACAGTTCGCTTTAATTGAAAACAATAGAGTTTAAATTCATAAAACCATTTAGGTCATGCTTCCTGCTAATTTTTGCAGGAAGCATGATTTTGTTTTCTTGTAAAAACGATTTGCAGGAAGTAAAACAAATTACTTTCGATTCAGAATTGCCGGCCCTCAAAGTGATTGATATGCATACCGAAATTACCGATTCGGGTAAAGTGCGTATTCTTATGGATGCCAATATAATGCAGCGATTTGAAAATGAAGACGAAGTTTATGATGAGTATCCGGAAGGAATTTTCGTGCAATTCATTGAAAATGGAGAGGTGGTTTCCAGAATAAAATCCGAATATGCTGTTTTTTATGTTGAGGATGAATTATGGGAAGCCAAACGTAACGTGGTCGCAGAAAATCTCGTAAAAAAGGAAAAGCTTAATACTGAACTTCTTAACTGGGATATGAAAAAAGAAATAATCTACTCTGATAAGTTTGTCCGTATTACCACGCAGGATGAAGTGTTTTT
This sequence comes from uncultured Bacteroidales bacterium, assembly GCA_964407055.1. Taxonomy (GTDB): domain Bacteria; phylum Bacteroidota; class Bacteroidia; order Bacteroidales; family ML635J-15; genus JAQIBY01. The sequence continues at coordinate 26,995 of CAYOUD010000007.1, forward strand.
CGGAACAGGCTTTGAATCTGATCAGGATTTTAATTCATGGGTAATTCATAACCCGGTAGGAGAGGTTACCATTAAAGATGATGAATATGCAGAGGAAGACGAGTAAAGTAGTTTTTTTAATTATTGAAATTATGTGGCTGCTGATGGGCGCATTTACCGCCTTTGCTGGCTTTCGTGTTCTGAAGATTAATCCCGAATATGTTTGGATGGCTTGGGTGTATTTTGTTATTGCTATCCTTTGTTTCCTAATGTTTTTTCTCCGACGAAATATCCGCAAAAAGAATAGGCGAAATCAATCTGAATAATGGAAGACGTACCTTTTATACTGCTGGCAATCATTTTATCCGCTTTTTTCTCCGGAATGGAGATTGCGTTTATCTCATCAAATAAAATCCGTTTAGAGATAACAAAAAAACAAAAGAACCTGACATCAAGGCTTTTAAAAACATTTACAGAAAATCCGAATCAGTTTATCAGTACCATGCTGATAGGGAATAATGTTGCGCTTGTTATTTACGGAATTTATATGGCGAAAGTTCTCGAGCCTACTATCATTAATATTGTTGGGAATTATGATTTTTTAATTCTGCTAATTCAAACCTTTATTTCTACGATAATAATTTTAATTACAGCCGAGTTTATCCCAAAAACCTTATTCCGAATTGTTAGTAATTCGCTTTTGCGGATATTTGCTATTCCTACCGCATTCTTTTATTACATTTTTTATCCTATCGTGATATTCACATTGCACCTTGCGCATTGGCTTTCCAAAATATTTCTTGGGGTTGACTTGTCGCGGGAAAAAAATCGCAATGTGATTAGTAAAATGGACTTGGATGATATCCTTAGCGAAAATTACGAACATGTTAATCAGGATGAAGACATAGATAATGAATTGAAAATATTCCAAAATGCCTTGGATTTTAGCAGTGTCAAACTTCGGGAATGTATGGTTCCGCGTACGGATGTGGTTGCTGTGGAACAAGATACTAGCATTGAGGAACTCACAGATTTATTTGTTGAAACCGGATACTCCAAAATTTTTATTTATCAGGACAGCATCGACCAAATTGTTGGCTATGTCAGTTCTTTGGACTTATTCAAATCTCCAAAATCTATCAAACCAATGATGCGAAAGGCCCCTTTTGTTCCAGAAACCAAGGCTGCTCAAAATTTATTAGAAACTTTTATTCAAGAAAAACGCAGTATTGCGGTTGTTGTTGATGAATTCGGTGGAACTAGCGGGATAGTGTCTTTCGAGGATATTCTTGAAGAAATTTTTGGGGAAATTGAGGATGAGCATGATGTAGAGCATGTTGTGGCTAAGCGATTATCTGACGGTTCTTATCTGTTTTCAGGAAAAATGGAAATTGATCGAATCAATGAGCAATTTGAATTGGAATTATTGGAGTCTGATGCTTATGAAACACTCGCCGGATATATTCTGAGTCATTACGGAAATTTTCCAAAACAAGGAGAAATCATTGCCGATATTGAAGACGATGACAATTCTTATCAAATACTCAGAGCCTCGGATACCCGAATTGAATTAGTGAAAATTATTCTGGCTTAGTGTTATCGCCGAGCTTTAAAAAAAGCTTGCAGTATTTCTACTGCCTTTGTTTCACAAACACCCTGCACCACTTCTGTTTGCTTGTGAAAAACTGGAATTTGACAACGCGTGTAACCGCGTTTTGAATCTTTTGCAGCAAAAACAACCCGCTTTATCTGACTCAAACCAATTGCTCCGGCGCACATAACACATGGTTCCAATGTGACATACAAGCTGCAGTCTGGAAGATATTTGCTGCTCATAGCTTCCATGGCCGATGTTAATGCCAGCATTTCTGCATGCGCTGTAATGTCATTCAGCATTTCGGTTTGATTATGTGCTTTTGCAATGATTTGGTCTCCGCAAACTATCACAGCTCCGATGGGAACTTCGTGTTTTTCAGCTGCAAACTCTGCCTCCTGTAAGGCAATCTTCATGAAATATTCATCGTTATTCATCTGCCTTGTTTTTTTTAGGTGATACTCGCTTTATGTTTCCTTTGTCAGGACAATCAAATAGGATTTCCTTCATGGATTTTTGTACTACCGGATGGATTAAGGCTTCTCCAATTTCAACTAAAGGTATCATCACAAAATTTCGACTTTGCATATGTGGATGTGGAATCTTGAGATTTTGTTCTTGCAAAACAACTTGTTCAAACAAAAGTATGTCGATATCAATTAAGCGGCCTTCATATGCCTGATGTTTATTTTTGCTTCGAATTCGTCCCATTGAGCTTTCTATGCTTTGGATTTTCTTTAATATTTCTACTGGTTTCAAATTTGTTTTGACATGCAATACCTGATTGTAAAAATCATGCGGATGCGAAAATCCCCATGACTCACTCTCATAAATTGAGGAAGCTTCTACAATCTCACCTATCTGCTCGCGAATGCTTCTTCTGCATGCTGCCAGATTTTTTGCGCGGTTTCCCAAATTGCCTCCTATGGATAAATACACATCAAACATATACCTTTTTTGTTCCTTCTGTACAATTGGTGCAAATATCGATGTTTTTTCTTTCACTGAAAACTTTCTTTCGGAATGCCATGTATTTGTCAGAATTCCAAATCGTAGCAAAACTGGCATTGCTCAGGTTTCCCATGGCATTGTCTCCGGCTTTGTCAAAGCAACAAGGAAGTACTACTCCCGTACTTGTGACTACCGGATTTCGAAAGAGTCGTTTGCAATGATTTTTGAGTTTGTTTTTTATCACAAAACCATTTGTTGTTTTTTTGTATCGGCGGTAAGTATCGTTATGGGGAAGTAAATGTGTATCCTGATTTGGGTTTTGGATCTGAATGCTTTTGAGAATTAATGGAAATCTGAGCGATTTTGCAAGCGCTTTCATTTTAAAAATCTCATGTGTATTGTGTTGCATCACAAGAAATTGAATTTTTATTTTTGTTCGATAGGGTTTCGTTTGCTTGAGCTCCGATAATGCGTTTAGATTTTTCATTACAAGCTCAAAATTACCACCTTGCCGATAAGTTTCGTAACTCGTTTGGTTCGCACCGTCAAGTGAGATGATTAGTTCGTTCAGGCCTGAATCTAGAACTTGCTTTGCCCAGTTCTCATGATTGAAATTTGCATTGCTTGAGGCGATTGTGTAAATTTTTGATTTTCTGGCAGTTTTTATAAAGTCAAAAATCTGTGGATTTAAGAATGCTTCTCCCTGAAAGTAAAGCGATAAAACCATCACATGGGCTTTGCACTCCTCAATAATTTTATTGTACAAAGATTGTGGCATCATTTCTCTACCGTGATTTGTTTTATTTCCCAGGGGGCATTCGGGACATGATAGTTGGCAGGTTCCGGCACTTTCAATGCTTAAGCTGTATGGTTTTCCCCATAAAACAAGGCTACCTGTTAATCGGCTTAACAGGTAGCTTATATTGATTGTAAAATAATTTATAATTCGCTTTGATGTAAAAGTGAACCACATTCTAATTGGCTTCCAAGAGTTCGAATAATTCGTCGAGTTTTGGAGTTAAAATAATTTCTGTACGACGGTTTTTACGTCTTGCTTCTGTTGTTTCCCTCGGATCAATTGGGAGAAACTCGCCACGTCCTGATGCAATTAATCGGGTTGGCGCCAGATCTTTATTTTCAAGCAGAATTTTCACAATCGAAGTTGCTCGTTTTACACTCAAATCCCAGTTGTCCTCAATGCTGCTTCTTCCACTGAAAGGTACATCATCGGTATGGCCTTCAATCATCACATTAATATCCGGGTTTTGTACCAATAATGCTGCAAGTTTTTTCAGTGCGTCTTTTCCTTTCGGGTCAACAGACCACTGTCCGGATTTGAATAATAATTGTTCTTCAAGTGAAACATAGACTTTCCCATTTTTCTTAGTGACAGTAAGACCATCGCCTTCAAATCCGAGGAGCGCATTAGATACTTTTTGTCGTAATGCATTGACAACAGAATCTTTTCGATTTAAAATCGACTGTAATTCCTGCACCTGAGCATTTTTGCGATTAATTTCTGCTTCTTTAATTTCAAGTTGAGTACTCAGCCCTTCGAGGTTTGCACGTTCCTTGTTCAGACTGGCTTCAAGTTCACGTAGCTCGTCTTCTTTGCGCTGAAGTTCACTACGGGTTTCCTGTAATAACCCCAGCGTTTTTTGAGCTTCTGCATCTGCACCTTGACGCAAACGATCTGAGTTTTCAAGTAACGTATTGTACAACTCATTGATTTTGTCGTATTGAACAGTCAATGTGCGGTATGCACCTCCTTTAATTGAAGTGTCCCTAACTAAAGCGGAATTTGTTTCTGCTAACCGGTCTTTTTCAGAAATGAGCTCTTTATTTTCAGTTTGTAACTCTTCGTTTTCTCCTTTAAGCTCGTCGCGTTCAGTTTCACAACGTTCTTTTTTTTCTTGTACCTTTTCAAATTTACTGGCAGGAACACAAGAAACTGTAAGTCCAATTATAGCTACAGATACTATAATTCTGATTCGTTTCGTTTGCATCATACTAATGATTTAAGTTTATTCAAAAATACATAAGAAATTTGTACTATCAGCTTTTTTTTCATGTTTTTATTTACAGCCTCATGTTAATGAGTCAAAGATGAAAGGATTTTCTTACTTTTGTAATAAATAGTAAAGCGTATGGCGGCAATTGCAGGCCCATTATTATCGAAAATAAATTCACCTGATGAATTGAAAAAACTCAATTTACAGGAGTTACTTCCTTTGTGTGATGAACTTAGACAATTCATTATTGACGAGGTTTCTTGTAATCCGGGACATTTTGGGGCAAGTTTAGGGGTTGTAGAACTGACTGTTGCATTGCATTATGTGTTAAATACACCGAAAGATTTAATCGTATGGGATGTTGGTCACCAAGCATATGCTCATAAAATTCTTACCGGAAGGAAATCGACATTTCATACAAATCGTAAAATTAACGGATTATCCGGCTTCCCGACTCGATCCGAATCAGAATACGATCCTTTTGGTGCTGGGCATTCATCAACCAGTATATCTGCTGCTTTGGGGATGTCTGTATCAAATCAGGTGATAAATAATAATCAACGGGTGATTGCTGTGATTGGTGATGGCGCAATGACTGGTGGGATGGCATTTGAGGCATTGAATAATGCCGGTGCTTTGCATTCAAATATGACAATTATCTTAAATGATAACCGGATGGCAATTTCTGATAATTCAGGAGCCATGAAAGAGTATCTGATTGATATTGCTACATCCCGAACTTATAATAAAGTTAAAGATGATGTTTGGCGTTTTCTCGGGAAGATGAATCGTCTCGGGGGACCAAATGCACAATCTATGATTCAGAAAATTAATAATGGGTTAAAATCCATTGTTATGAAGCAATCTAATTTGTTTGAATCGCTTAATATTCGATATTTTGGCCCTGTTGACGGGCATGATGTGGTGTATCTGACAAAAATCCTTGAAGATTTGTCAAAGATTGAAGGCCCTAAATTATTACATGTTCAAACACAAAAGGGAAAAGGTTTTGCAGCCGCAGAAAAAGATCAGACACTTTGGCATGCCCCCGCAAAGTTTAATAAAAACACCGGTGAATTTATTAAACCGAAAAATGTGGAACCAACGCCACCAAAATATCAGAAGGTTTTTGGCGAGACATTGCTTGAGCTAGCCGAAATGAACGATAAAATTGTTGGAATTACACCTGCAATGTCTGCTGGATCATCATTGGATATTATGATGAAAAAATACCCAAAACGCATTTTTGATGTTGGTATCGCAGAGCAACATGCAGTCACATTTTCAGCAGGAATGGCGACTCAGGGGATGATACCGTTTTGTGCTATTTATTCAACTTTTGCGCAACGCGCTTATGATCAGATAATACATGATGTTGCCATACAAAACCTGCATGTTGTATTTTGCATTGACCGTGCAGGGCTGGTAGGACAGGATGGAGTAACACATCATGGATTGTATGATATTCCGGCGTTACGTGCAATTCCGAACATGACACTTTCTGCTCCAATGGATGAAATTCAAATGCGACATTTGATGTACACAGCACAATTAAGAGATGTTGGACCTTTTGTGATTCGATATCCGAGAGGATACGGGATGCACGTTGATTGGAAAGCTGAATTTGAGGAAATTACAATCGGCAAATCCCGTTTGTTAGAATCTCATGAAAATGCAAAAATTGCAGTGCTTTCATACGGAGTCGTTGGAAATTCTGTGCGTTATGCTGCGAAGCATTTAAGAAAAGACGGGGTTTTTATTGATCATTATGATATGCGTTTTGCCAAGCCGCTTGATATGGAAGCTTTACAGGAAGTTGCCAAGAAGCATTCTAAAATTATTACCATTGAAGATGGGGCGATAACCGGAGGTTTTGGTTCTGCTGTTTTGGAAAGCGTTTCTGATATGGGATGGCATGGTAATTTAAAACGTTTAGGTGCTCCGGATGAACTGATTCATCATGGAGAGCAAAACGAATTGCAAGAAATTTGTGGCTATGATATTAAATCTATTGAAAGCACCATGCGTGAGATGCTTAAATAATCGACAGTGTGCACATAACAGCGAAGTTTGGGTTCATGTAAAAATCATCTCTGCTGCGTTTTAATCACTCTTTATTTAATTCTGTGACAGAAAATTGTTGGGAAAACCTTCCAAGGCTTGCAAACTATCATTAATTTTGTATCTTTACCTAATTAGTTTCACTACGTTGTTCCCTGTTTTTCCTTTTTATTACGTAATGAAGCGTAGCGAAATGAAGTAATAAAAAGGAAAAAGTGATACCTTGTTTGTTTTTGAATAAAACCTTAAAATAAGCAAAGATGAAACAAATGTACCACTCTAACGCAACGACAAATATACGCTTGCGTTCTGAAATTAACAATAGTGATTTATCCTATACAGAGCTCAGTTCTAAGTATGGTGTGTCTGAAAAAACGATCTATAAATGGAAAAACAGGAAGCATTTCAAAGATAAAAGCTCCAGACCTACTACCATTCATTATGCCCTTAGTGAATTGGAAATGCTTATAGCAGTAGAACTCCGCAATATTACTTGGTGGTCTTTAGATGAAATTACAGAAGCGGTAAATCCTGTAGAACCTGAAAAGATAAGAAGTGCTGTTTATAGAAGTTTTGTGCGTGAAGGAGTTAATCAAGTACCCGAAAAAGAGAAAGAAAAAGCCAAGAAATTTAAAGAATATTTACCCCGTGGGATATTTATTTCTTCGTTAACATTGTTATCCAATAGAATTATCCAACGGGGTGAACCCAGGGTTTCTTCACATTGACGTTACTTATTTACCAAAAATAAATGGCGTAAA